>NZ_DJUD01000070.1:0-53978 GCF_002439405.1 Psychrobacter sp. UBA6291
ACTTTTTGATACACCACCCAAATTTTAATAACTTTTAAGCGTTATTATCTTCAGCTGCTAATTGCATTTGCCCTATCCAGTAGCGGCTAAATTGATAGGCCACGCGCCCCGAGCGGCCACCGCGCTCTGATGCCCAGCGTAATGCTGCTGCTCTAATGTCGTCAGGCAGCGTATTATTTTCCTCTGCATGATGATTACTTTCTTTAACGTCACTCGCATTATCTAGATTGCGGTTTGGCGAAAGTGATAAATAATGGCGCACAATGTGCAAGTAAGTGTTTTGATCCATCGGATGAAAGGATAACCAAAGTCCAAAGCGATCAGACAAGGAAACCGTTTCATCAATGGTTTCATAAGGGTTGACTTCGTCAGTCTGACCGTTATAAATATTGACATTGTCTTTCATTAACTGCGGCAAAAGATGACGACGATTACTGGTGGCATAGACGAGTAGCTTGTCTTGCTCGGAATCCAGTGCGCCGTCCAACACACTTTTTAGCGTCCGGTAACTCTCATCTTGACCGTTAAATGCCAAGTCATCACAGTACACCACATAACGGCAACCACAGTCCGCGGGCAGCGCATTAATCGCAACGCGTATCTTATCAAGCATCTGTAGGTCATCACGAGCGATTTCGATAATACGTAGCCCTTCGCTATGATAGGCTTGTAGCAGTGCCCGAATCAGTGATGACTTGCCAGCGCCGCGTGTGCCTGTCATCAGGACGTGATTGGCAGGATAGCCCTTTAAAAACTGGCGCGTGTTTTGTACCAATTTTGCCTTTTGGGTATCGATACCATGCAAGTCATCTAAACTTAAAAATAAATTCACTGCCAAAGGCTCCAGGTGCCCTTGCTTACCGCCAACCCAACGATAAGCCAGCTGGGCAGGATCAATCTCGATAGTTGGCGTGACCTGCTCTTGCAAATACTGCTCAAGTAAATTTAATACATGGTCGGGTAGGGCGTAATTCATAACAGGCGTAGTAGATTGGGGCATAATACATAGTCGCTTATAATTTAGTTACTTATAATCATTAAAATGGCAGATTGCCTATTACATATATCAAGTACATACATCAAGGTAGCACTTATCATGAAAAATAGTGCCAGTAATCAGGCTGTATTTCAAGCAAAGCCAAAGCAAGACTTGGCAAAACAAACGTTGCAAACGGATGCGCAGCAAATTCTGCCTGTATTGACCATAGCATTCTTGGACTTGCAGTATAGTAAGATAGCACATCAGCGTATCAGTCAGCAGGGTGTCACTAATGCGCTTGAATATCAAGGTTTAACACGCGCCAAGCATCCCCAGTTTGGTGAGGTCATGATGAAATGGCAATTAAGTACAGATGCTCATCGAAACGGATCTGTTTTATCTTATGAGGCCGACGTTCTAAGATCTATCAATCAGTTCTCGAACCATCAGGGTAGATTTTCTTCTATCGCGCCGCCGTTATTAGCCACTCATCATTTACAGCTACAAGTATTAAATAACAGTCAAACACTCACCATTGTTGTTATGCCAAATTATGCCAACGGTAGTGTCGCGCGCTATTTAAAACAAAGCCTGACTGCCGAGCAAAAGCAGCAATTAATCGTTCAAGCCGCAAAGCTTATTGCCAATTTACATCACATAGGTTGGCTACACAACGATATTAAGCCGAGTAATATTTTGCTAGATGCTTTCGTGCCAAATCATGCAGATATTGGCGGTATCGTACCTAATTTATTATTGGCTGATTTTGCTTTGGCAGAACCCATTAATAATGGTATTACTCAAATAAATAAGAAAAATAGTACAGAAAACAATGCTGGCACGCCCGCTTACCTTGCCCCTGAACGCTGGCAAGGACAGGGCGCAACGCTGCAAAGCGATATTTATGCGTTTGGGATAATGCTATATGAAATATTGGCAGGCGAGCGACCGTTTAAGATTGATAATCCGAGTGGTGCGCCGTTAAGAGAATGGACGACTCAGCATTGCCAACAGCCAATTGTAACAATGCCGTTGGAGTATAGTCGCTATCAACGTATTATCAATAAAGCGTTGGCGAAGAGAATGGAAAAACGTTATCAAAGTATGGAAGAAATCGTGCTGGATTTGAAAAGATTATAATCATCAATGCTAAATTCTAGACACAAAAAAACCTGCTAAAAAGCAGGCTTTAATATTTGGTCTAAGATGTACTATCCGAAAATGGTGGGGCTGGAGAGACTCGAAACCTCTATGGTTATTGACTTCAGGGTTTTAGGGTTGCTAAGTACATGATATTGTTAGAATGTAGTGTCGAATTAAGCAGGTAGGGCTATCCCATAGTAATCCCACGTAAGATATAAGCAGATCGTAAGCGTGGCCAGTGCACCGTCTTATTTTGATGTTTTTAAATTTTTGGGGGTGGTGTGCAAACTAGGTAATATAGGTAATCATATTGATTTTATTAGGTTTTTTATGTAATTTAGAGGTAATTATTAAGTAATCCAATACACAGATAAAAGGTATTAATTAAGAAACTATAAAATATATATAAATCATATACTTATACTATAGATGTAATAATAATTACTTTTAATTACTATATTAAGGTATTTATAAATAATAATAATATCAATTACTTATAGCTGTTTTATTAAACTATTACTATGATTACCTTATATTGATACCCCTGTGGCATTTTATTACTTGAACCTATAAATGAGGTATAAAAAAAGCCCTATATTTAGGGCTTTTTGCTGATTGCGTTACTGGCTGTTGTCTAGTGCATTGGCTAAGTTGCGGATGATATGGCGCGTGTCACTGGGAATGAACTTGGCATAGTGTTTGTGGATCATGTCTGTATTTACGTGGCCCAGTTGGTTGGCTAACCATTCGGCGCTGATAATGCCCGTTGATAGCACTTGGCTTGCATAAGTATGACGACCATTGTTTAAAGCGCGATAGGGTATGTCGCATTTATCAAGATGGCGCTTCCATCGTTTTTCAAGCTGTGGGTATGTGTAATGGCTGCCGGTGCGTGGGTTGTACCAGAGCCACGTTAGATGCTGCTCTTCATAGGTGTGATTATCTCGCTCAAGTACTTTGACTGCCTGAGGGTTTTGATCAGTTATCGATTGGCGTTGATTGTCTAAGGCATTCGCTACGATCGGTAGTAGTTCGATTTGCCGTTTGCGTCGTCGGTTTTTAGTCGCCTTATGAATGCCTTTCACAAAGCCACGTCTGATATACGCTGTTGCCTGATCAAAATCAATATCTTCTACGGCCAGTGGCATTAGCTCATGACTGGATAGACCTGACCATAACATGACCGTCCATAAGTTCCGAAAGGTCGTGTCCGTTTCAGTATTGATGATTGATGTTATCTCTTCACGAGTGAATGGCTCGATGTCTTTTGGGTCTTTTGCGTTAAGCTTGATGTACTGGCTTGGGTCGTTAGGGTTCTTTTGATGACGTGCCCAGTAACTCCATATTGATCGCCATAAACCTAGTATATCGACAATCGTTTTCGGTGATAGATTGACTCTAAGCACTTTGTATACCCAATATTCGACATCTTCAGCACTGATTTTGCTGATTTGTTTGTCTTGCCAGTATGGCGTTATGTGGTTGGCCACTTTGCTGGTGTAGGTCGTCCAAGTCGTTGGAGAGACTGTACTTTGCTCGGCATTCTCCCAAACTGGAATGTAATAGCCAAAATATGATGCTTGTCGCTTTGGTGATGATGGGAATACGGCATCACGGTTAAATATACCCATTTGTATCTGTTGCTCCACCATATCCGCTATTTTTTGCGCGTTAGCCTTGTTTGCTGCGGTTGGTGGTGTGTTTAGTAAGGTTTCGCTGTCTTTTTCACCGTTTATGTACCAAATAATGCGAATACTGGTTTTGAGTGGTTCAATACTGGCCACTTTGAATGCTCCTATGACGTCAAATGAATGTAAATATCTCTTAAAATACTGATATAACTAGCTTTTACACGTATTTGACGCTATAATAAAGGTCTGGTTTGGTAACTATTGAGCCACTTAAGAGTTCTTGGTTTGGGGCTTTTGGCTCAGATAATTTGAAGAAACAGCCCTCACAATTGTGGGGGCTGTTTTTTTCCATAGTTTGGTCATTTGATAAACCTATCATCAATGATGATTGAGAACGGGTTGTTTATATCCAGTTTCATTATTTTTGCCTTCTTATGCGCCAGTCTGGTCAGTTCGTCTATACCGTAGGGCTTGTTGTTATGTAAGATAACGCTACCTTCTGGCATTTTGTTTACTGGGGATTTTCTACCCATACGGTCACGATTTAGATGCTCATTGACCATGTTTTCATCAGTTGCTATGCAAACGCTGTCACGACAACGATATAAACTTAATGGTAATGGCATGGCTACCTCCTTCCCTCTATATTGTTTTGGCAATCGATACAGCGGGTTACACCGCCTAAGCGCTGCCGGCGCTCAGGAATATCTTCGTCACAATCGATACACTCTGCCAGTGATGGCTGATCAAAACGTGCAGCCTTGGCTAGGTTACGTTCTAACTCTTCTTGCGCTTGGTCGTTGGCGCGGTCAATAATGTCGCTCATTTAGTTTTTTCCTATTTTGATTTCAGTTAATTTTTCGTATTTACGTTCTTGGTAGACTTCGACCTTGCAGCGCATTTCAATCTTGTCTTTATTGATGCTGTAATGCTTGCCTTGATAGAGGTCTCGCTGCTTGTGCGTTGGGTGCATTGAGCAGTCAATCATCTGACCGCTCACCGTGTCGAAGGTCAGCCAATGTAAAGGGCTTTCACGGTTGTAAGGGAATAGGGCGCGGACTAGGTTCATGACTTGACCAACATAATCTTGGCAGACTCGCTTAAGATCCTTTTAACTTCCACTTTTGCGAGGTTGGCTATGGCTTCAAGTTGTTCCATTTCACCATCGCTAGGCTTACAGTCGTTTTTGAACATGTTCAGCGTTTTATCAGCACTTTTTTGCAAAGTTTTATCGAGAGCGTCTTGATTCACCAAGTCGTTAATCGTAGTCGTCATTATCATCATTCGAAACGTTTCCATTACTTTGCTAGACTCTTGAGCCTGTCTTTGTCTTTCAGCATGTTGTGCGGCGTGTTTCATTAGGTTTTGAATGTTCATTAGTTGATTTCCTTTTAAGTGAGACTTAGGTTTTTAGGCATTTCAAACACCCAGCAACGAATGCTACGGCCTGTTATTTGAGACGCTACCGTCTTGTTTGCTGCCACAAACTTGAACTGTCTAGACTGGCGTAGCGCGTGGTGCATGTCGGATTGTGGCGGTAGGTCATAGCGGTACTCATTCGCAAGCTGATAGATCTCGGGCATACTGATCGCTAATAGATCTGGGTTTTTGCTGTGGTTGATATGCAAGCGGCGGATATGATGACCAGCACCTTCGATTGCGTTGGGCGCTGCATTCAATCGTTCGAGTACATCAAAGAACTGGATATTGAGCGGATGCTCGGTATCAAGCGTCTGATCGCGCTCGGTTGCCATATTGAATACTTCCTGCTTAACGGCCCCGTCCAAGCGTTGCAAATCTGGCAATACCAGTTTCATCGCATCAAACATGGCGAGTATCTGCGCGTGGCAATGAGCAACACGAAAAGCTTTGACACCGCTGTCTTTTAACCAGTTCTCATGCGCTATTTTGGTATCAAAAAACACCTGCAGTATCTTGTCTTCCATCTTGAGGATATCGACTAAGAAATGACTGACATCTTCGGTCTGTAGTGCCTCAATACGTCTGGCTGCTGCTTCAGAATCTCGGGTCTGGTTGTCCAATGCAAAGAATAGGTGGCAGATACGGCTTAGTACTGCCTTGGACGCCACTACGGGCAAATTCTGACTGATGACGATAGTGCCGCGAAACGGTGGCTCGTAGACTTCGTTGCCGGCTGATTTGACGCCGCGTGTACCAATCGTGCCGCCGTCATATAGGTTTTTTAGTTCGTCCCAATTGAACTGACTATTGCGACCAGTGCCGGCGCCGTCACGATCAGACTCAATAAAAACGCTAGGCATGTTTGAGGTTTGTGATAGTGAGCGTAGACGACCGGCCTTGGTAGTTTTGTTGGGATCAATACCCTCGTAGCCGTCACGACCTATCAAGCGCCAAAAAAAGCTAAGCAGCGTTGATTTACCAGTACCAGGCTCACCAACGATTTCTAGAAAAGGAAAGGACTTTTGACGGTCGCGTACTTGCTGGGCAAACAGGCTGCCCATGAAGCCGACTAGACTAATGACGCCTTGCACACCCCATCCAGATATGATGTCTGCCAACCAGTTGGCTGGATCTTTGGGGCGGTCACCGATTCTGATATTTGGACTGGCAGCGAGTGTCTTTAGGCTCTTATTATTTGGCAGGTCAAAATAATCATCAGCATTGAGCGGGTAGCTCTGACCGTGACGGATGGCTACATCATTAAAAATGTAAGTCTGATGGTCTTTGCTATAACCAATAAAATCAATAGTCTCTACCGTCTTGATGCCATTAATCATGCGTCCTAGCATGATGTCGAGCTGCTTTGAATTGCCTTGATAGATGACGCCAGGCGCGACTGATAATAGCCGCTTTTTAAATTCACCCGCTGCAGAGAGTTGGCTACCGGTAAAAGTGTTCTTGGTGTCGCCTTGTGGTGTGCGAATACGAAAAAAATACCACGACTCATCGGTGACCAGGTTTTGCTGATAGTAGAGCGCTTGCGGTTGACAGTTCATAATCTGAGTGACAGTCATGCAGGACTGCATCAAGTCGTCATGCCATAGCTGTACGGCTTCTTTTAATTCTTCTTCAGTATTGAATAGATCCTCTGTCGGTTCGCTGTCTGCATCCATTTGCTTGGCTTTATCAAAGCTCTCGCTGTCTACTTTTACCCAGTAGGTGCAACTATTGAAAAACATATAAAAGCTAGTGGTGCCATACTGGTTATACGTCAGTAGCGCCTTATCCTTTGCTGTCTCAGCAATAAGCAGCTCACCATAAAAGCGGTAGCGTTCAAGGTCTGACTTGGTAAGTTTGCCCGCTTTGTGTAGGTCGTTCCAATCAGACCCACCGCTATACTCACTCGACTGCGCGGCAGTAGCGTCAAATCCATGTTGTCGCGCTCTTGCCACCAGTTTGTCAGTTTGAGCCTGTCCTGCTTTATCATTATCAAGAGCAATGATAATTTTTGGGTATGGCTTACCAAGCTCATCGAGCCTGGCTTTGATTTGATTTAACGTGATATTGGGATAGTTACCCGCTGTGATATTGCTGATAGCGTGTAGACCGTTTTCAGTCAGTGCCATGGCGTCAAAGATGCCTTCAGTAATCCATAGCTCTTTTACATATGACCAGACGCCATGCTGTAGGTGCAGCTTTGGCGGTAGCCAAGCATGACCCCCAAACTTGAAACCGTCTTGAACTCTTGCTTTTTTTATTCCTGTGGCGGGTTCAATCAGGCGTTGCCAATAACCAATAGTGTTTCCTTCGCTAGTAACGTTAAAGCGCACAGTTGGGCAAGTAAAACCTGTCTTATAATCTTTAAATACTTCTTGGGTATAGCTGCCTTGCCATTTGACAATATCAAAGCCACGTCCCGACTGAAGGTAAGCATCAGCCGTGGCATTTGGGTTGCTGGGTGTTGGCGGGTTTTTCTTCGTCCAATTGGCAAATATGTCAGGATAGATATCACGAGTAGATGCTTGATAATTGCACTTATTAGCGCGGCCACACTGGATCGTCCACGGTGCATCAGCACCGGTGAATAATTCTTTTTTATTACATGATGGGCAGCGGCCATAACGCAAAAACTGACGGTCGCTGGAGAATTTGAGACCATAATCTTGTACGAGGCGAGTGATTAGCTCGCTACGGGTATCATCTTGCATGGGTTGCATAATATTGCTCGTCTGGTTTGGTAGTTTGGTTAGGCATTTGCGCTGATTGGTTTGTCTTTCTGCACGTCTGGCTTGACTATCGAGCGTACATACTCTTGCTGAGTGACGAATATGTGTCCGCATTCATCATTTTTGCAGCGGTGTTCTATGTCGCGTAAGTAGTTAGTAATGACGCGAGTACGCAGGATTAAACAGTTGGAATGACAAGCTGGACAGCGCATATATGACCTCTTTTAGTGTTTGACGATGAGTTGTAACTCTTTATCTGTTTCAGCGAGTGCTTGCCTCAGTGCCCAAGCGACAAACTCATCGACGCTTACTCCATGCTCGGCAGCTTTACGCTCAAGTAAGCGCTGCTCTGCAGGGGTTGGGTGGATATAGACATCGTTAGGCATGGCTGGTGACTCCTGAGGTACTGACCGGTGCTTGTGTCATCGCCCAAAAGTGACCTAATGGCATCTCGACTGTGTTTTGTGATGGCAGTATCATAGCGATAGGTTGTTCACGAAATACCAGGTCATGGATCTTGCTCATGGCAAGCTGTCTGACCAGTGTGGCCATCTCGATACCTGAGCGCTCGGAGTGGGCCAGTAATATCTGATAGTCGTAGTGATCGACACTGATTTTGATCGGGTTATCGCGTAGTTTTTTGGTGTTTGGGTTCATGGTTTGGTTTCCTTCTGGGTTTGGTTTTAGTGTTGCTTTGACTGCTCTAGCTTTAGACCAGCCTGATAGCGACGGTATGCAACATAGCTCATGGATCGAGCTTCATTACCAGCTGTGCTTACCAACTCTTCATGTTCATTTGGCGTTAGCCGTAGCTGTATGGGTTTGCGTTTGCCATCTTTTAGATGTGGCAGCTCTCCCTTGGGCGTTGCCTGTAATGTTGTTTCAGTCATTTGGTGGTATCCTATAGCTAATTGAAAGCGTGTTAACGTGGTACGGTTTAATAATACAGTCAAATGAACGTATTTGCAATCATATTATACATTCAAACGAAAATATAAGGGGTGTGCTGTGGAGTCAATTGAAGTGGGGAAGCGCTTAGAAGCAGAGCGTCAGCGTTTGGGCCTTATGGCAGTTGAGGTTTATGAAGAGCCAACTATCAGAATTGCTCAAACAACATATAAAAACTATGAGACAGGTAAGCGTGATATGCCCTCATCATTGCTAATTAAGCTATGGAATATTGGGTTTGATGTGATGTATGTCTTGACTGGTCAGCGTTTAGAGGATATTGCGCTTGATGTAAGATCTCATAAGGATCTGCCGTCATATCATCAGAGATTGATTAATCTACCCGATATACTGGATCTAGAAAGCCCTTCAGATAGGCTGTTGGGTGCGATGTATCACGCAGAGGAAGCGTTGGTACAAGCCGGGGCAAATGCCAATGAAGACTATGACTATAAGATACTGGCAACATTGGGACTGGGTTTGATCGATACAGTCAAATGAGGCAATTGAGTAAATGGTAGGCACAAAAAAACCAGTCACTCGGACTGGTTCCTCATACTATTGAGCTATTAAAACGCATTGTCTGACATATCTTTTTGACTGTGTACTAAGTCCAGCAGGTCGCTGCTGGTCATGCTGATACGGGCATTCGGGTCTGCTACGTGCAGTGTCTCTGCCATATCAATGATGATGGTTCGCAAAGATTGAATGGTATCTTGCTGCTCTATATGGCTTTCCTCAAGGTACATAGCTCTTTCTATCCATCGCCGACTGGCATCGCATTTGTCAATTTCATCTGCTGGTGCTCCTCCAAGGTCAATCTGAGCCAGCTCTTCGGCCAGCTCGTCAGTCTTTGCTGGTTTGCTATAGTCTAAACGTATAGCTGCAATCGGCTGACCATTAAAACCAGAATATGTATGAGTAACTCCATTGTTGCGGTCAATTATCATTTTAGGGACTTCCAAGCCTTTTAGTGCGTCAAGAATATCGTCTTGGCTGTAATCGCTTTCGCGGCGCTTTATCAGTAACCACTGAATTTGATTTAAGTCGAGCGTCATAATGTCACTAATATTAGGGGTGTGGTCTATGACATGACCTTCTTGCTGCTCGACAAATAGCGCATTAAATAAATTGCGTATGATGCGCTCGTGATTTTCACTGATGTTAGCTTTCATTATGTAGTCACGCAGACTTTTATTTGATTGAGTAGTCATGATAACCCTTATACTTTTGCAATGGCAGTTTGACCAACCGATTTGATGAATACCCAAACACGGCGTGATTTGTTTGTTCGTTCACTGGCTATCACGGTATTGGCACGATAAAAGCGCGGCGTAGTACTCAGACGCAGCGCCTTATATAACAGGCTGGTATCTGGTAGCTGCCACGGCTCTGCCAACTCATAAACCTCAGGAATGCTAATCGCTAACTCATGCTGCTTGTGACTGTGGTTGAGTGCCGCAATGTTTTGTGTGGCGATAAAGCCCCAAAACTGGTCAAGCGCGTGCTGTAGTTCTGGGGTCATGACTGGGGCTGGACTCGTAGTACGGGCAGGGCTACCCATGATGTCATGTAGGGCATTGATTACTTGCTGCTCGCTGTGCCCTGTAAACTGTGCCATCTCTGGTATGGTCATTGAGCGTGAATAGCGCACCCAATCGGCATCGGTGATAGCAGGTGACTGCTCGATAGCTGGTGTACTGACCTCACGGTCTAGGATATCAAGTACCCACTTGCGGAAGTCTTTGGCAACCTTGGTACGGGCAAACATGGCGATTAGGTGGCAGCCGCGTAGGGAAAAAATACGGGTTTTTACCGTCAAGCCCTTTGTTTTCGCCGAGGTCACTGAATCAGTGACCGTTGTCATGCCTGATGTAAATTCACTTGAGTTTGCATTAAATAGATTAGTGACCGACTTTGAGTTTTTATAACTTAACGCTTTTGCTAAATCACTGGCCGTCATCCAGATCTGACCGTCCTTGATGATAGACTGTAGGGTGTGGCCATTAAATGACATTGCCATGACTTCGTTGTTCGCTTTATTTGTTGTGTTATACTGTGACATACTAATTAGCTCCTTGAGCTGATTGGTTAAAAGAGTTAACTTTAATCAAGTTAATTGTTTTTGTGGTGAAGGCAGACCGAGTACTTTGGCGAGTGCGGTCTGCCTTTTTTATGCGCTGGCATAATTGCAGGTGGCGATATAGCAACTGCTGACTGCGGATATAAGTGTTGATCTGCTGGGTGGTATTAGGCCTGTTTTGCATCTTTTGCCATCTCCTGTATTTTTTCTTTTAAACATTTACTAATCGCCATGACTATAAGCTGTCTTTTTTGCTCTGCTGATAGGTTGAGCGTTATGTATGAGGGTTCTTTAATCGCTTGACGTTTGACGTTATTTGGCATTGTTATCTTCCTGTTGTTGTTTGAGCATGGCTTGCTCAAGGTGCATATTGATCTCAGTGGCTAAGGTGCGATAGTTTTTAGCGGCATTATCTTTAAGCCATTGGTGTAGCTCTTCGGACATTCTTAGCTTATAAGAAATCGGTCTACTTCGATTTACTGACATTCTCATTGCCTTATAATATGTTAATATTAACCCCTATGGGTTTGTTAAATGCCTACATTGGAGGCATGAAAGAATAATACGCCTACATTGGAGGCGTGTCAATAGAATTGTGAGATAAATATGAGCAGTAATAGACCACCTGACTTTAGAGTTCGTATTCCTGAAGAGTTGAAAGAAAAAATAAGGGCGTCCGCTGAAGAATATAATCGTTCAATGGGTGCGGATATTGTTGCGCGATTGGAAGCCAGCTTTGCCGCTGAAGAGTCACCGCCAGAACCTATAAGAGTGGGGTTAGATGATGATTTTCTTAAAGATGCTGGGCTGACCCGTGAGCAGTTTGGGGCGTTTGTGCGAAAAAGCTTTTCGGATAGTCTAAAAGACGACAAAGGGAGTGAGTGATTTGAAAAAAGGATTTTTGCTTGGATTAGGCGCTTTGACGCTGGTGGGCTGTAGTGAGCCTGAACCACAAGTTATTGATGTCGATGAAGCAGCTGCTAATGCTGGACTTGCATCAGATGAGTATGAGACGCATGAGAATGGGGCAATTGAGGTTAAAGCGCCTGAAGATAATTCAACGGCAGAGAACAAGGTTTTATGGTATCAAGATGATTTAAGTGAGCCTGTTGAAACTGTGGGCATGCTCGATGGGAAAGCTATTTTGGCTAGTGCAGGATTAGAACCGGCTGAAGTAGAAGACTCTGTTGATACTGAAGGTGAGCCTAAAAAACTCTACATCATGGATGATGAAACACCTATATCCGCTTGGTTTTCTCATAGCCCAAACAATATCTCATTAAACTGGTATATGTATTCAGACGAACCCAAAACTACCGAGTATAGCCAACAAAGTTTAAAAGATGCTTATAAATTGGCTAGGGCCATGGCAGGTCGTGAGGGTGCTGATGCAGTTATGTATTTGTCGAATGGTGGTAAATACCGTAGTAAACCAGTAGGTGGGCATCCAGCTACCGGCCAATGCAACAATGGAATTTGCTTCATTCATATAGATTTAAAAAGTTAGAAAATATTATGAATTTACAAAATATAATATGGATGACGCTTTGGCTTGAGCACTTTTTGCAACATGCCACGCTAGTTGAAGAATTGCCCTTTGGGTGGGGTGTCTATCGTGAAGCGGTAGACTGGGACTGACAATAGTTAAATAACCATTGCTGAAAGCGTGTCACGATGGTACGCTTTAGTAAATAATGGTCTACAACTGTAACTATTCGTCCAAACGAACATATTCTTGTGCTATCCTCATATGTGACAAAAGAAAATATTTAGTAAAATTAACTATTTAGAGTCCATCATGTATAAAAATGACAAGCAAGCAAATAAGAGTGATAAAAGTAATTCAGGTATACCTGAAAACTTTTTGCCGTCTTTTTTGTCTGAATTCAGTGACCGCTGGAAGCGCTTTGATAAAGAATTTGATGAGATGGATGAGCGAATAAAAGAGCGAAAGAAACTAAATGGCAAAGCAACAAACCACGAAATCGATTTATGATTTTATATATCTAGATATAGATAGAATTCATTCTTATTACGCTCAGCTTATGGATGGCGTTCCTAATCAGAAAACATCTTCTAGTCGTGAACAGAAAGCTTTTACTTATAAAGTAACAGCTGGTCCTCGCGATATTTTGCATACGGAAGGTATAAAAGGAGATAGTAAAGAAGAGTCTCTTGACCAGTTGATGGATATGCACCATGTTTTACCACGAGATATGATCAACCTCCTTGATGAATACAATCTGATTGCTAAAAAACTAGCTGCCAATAATTTAGGTAGATTAGTCATGATTCAAGGATTAATCAATTTTGCGGATTTTGAAACGCTCGGTAAAAACTCCGATAATGCATTAGATGCTCATAGACAACTTAATCAGGAAGCTGGAGAAGAGTTTTCAGATGAAGAAGAGTCTAATATGAAGACCGTTTTTAATGTCATCAATGCATACCCAATTGGCGTTCAAGCAACTATGCAAGTGAACAGTGGTACAACACAACATGCTTGGATGGCGTTAGATAAAAAATACTTAACATCGGCTCATTTGGTGTCTGCGCTTAAACATAAAACTCTATCTTCGGAAGAGTTCGTAGTTCTAGGTATCTTAGATGCTATACCTGATAGATTCGTTAAAGAAGATGCGAAAGATTTAGAGAAGTTCAAGGATAATCTAGTTAAAGCAAACCCTTTCTTTCATGCTCTTTTTTCAATGAGTGATGCTTACAAGGAAATTATTGGAAGGCCTGATGATTTTTATGGAATAACTCCGATCTCCATTTTCAGGGTAATGAGAGCTAAAATAGAAAATTAAGAGTCATAATCCAGCCTCACACTTAATACCAGTACTATAACCACTGCCTGATAGGTCATGTGTCACTTCTACGACCGTCCATTGATGCTCATCGATGTACGGTCTAAAGCCTCGCACCGTCGCAGGGCTATCAGCAATAATATCAGGACGTGCTACTGCTAACGTCAAATCAAAGCTCGCCACTTGGCGGGCTTTTTTGTTGGCGCTCGCTTTTGCCTTGGATACTGCCTCTGATTTACTCTTAGCGGGTTTGGTCAGTACATGAGACTTGTTATTGGGTAGGGCATCCAGTGGTTTGGATTTACCATCTTTGACACTGATATGTTTGGTCTTACCAGTTTTATCATCATGATAGCTCGCTGTTGTCTCATCATAGTCGCTGGTACGATCAGCACGACTATAGCGATGGCTGTCACCAGACTGACGAGTGATAGTGACTTCTCCCAATGCTGCGCCTGAAGGTGATCTTGCATTGGCAATCGGTTTGATAATCAGCCGTCCCGCCTTAATCGTACACATTAAGTCATGGTCACCACAAAGCCTGGTCAATAGATTGATATCACTCTCACGGTGCTGATCGATATGATCGATCATTATTGCTGACACTGCATTATCAATGGCCAATATCAAGTCATGACGTTTGGCCACACTCGATGCTATTTCACCAAGCTTGTGCTGATGATAGCTGTCACTGCGTTTTACCTTCAATGATGACTTGAAATCGGCTGACTTGGCGCGTATCTGCAGCTGGTCAGGTGTGCCACTGTGCTCGGCTTGATCAATGGTAAATGTGCCTTTGTCTATCATATCGCCAGTATCGGGCATCGCAAGCCATAGCCTTATCGCATTGCCATTGGTAGGTAAGGGCAGTGCCGCATCATGATCAGATAGCGTCAGTGACAGCTCATCCGCTTCAGTACCCCGCTTGTCTGTCATCGACAGACTAATCAGACGCTTCTCAACTTGCGCGGTGCGATCAATACCTTCGATTGTCAGTTTGAATAATTTGATCATACGTCAGCTCGATCCTGATCTAAGATGGCCACTTGCTCACGCTCGCTATCATCTGCCAGCTTGAGTGCTAAGCTAAAGCTAATTTTACGAGCAGTACCATCTGATAATAAGTGTGATTGAGTCTCGCTGATGTCAGTGATATAGCACATGCCATAGTAGTAACCATTGCCATTCATAAGCGCATAGGTTTTACCAGTTGCTGCCATATCTCGTAATTCATCTAATGAGACAATACCTTTCGTGATCTCTGGATAGAGCGTACCTGATAGCGATATGTCGTCGTTATCTTGGCCGATATACTGCATATGTGGTCTGGTACCGACAGCGTTGCCGGTGCCAAAACGATAACCAGACTTGCGCGATATCTCATCAAATGCCGCGCTGGTGGTCTCAAATACAAACAATCCTAAACTGGCTAACATAAAATAATCCTTATATGCACTTAATCAATATCAGATAAGCGGCTACTCTGACGTGCCATTTGATTGCGTTGTTCTGCTGCCAATGCGCGCTGGACTTCACGCGCTACGGCTTGCGGATCGGTTGCCCCATGAATGTTGATAGTGATATTGCCACTACTCATACCGCCCATCATCGCCATACTAGACTGGCCACGAGGCGGCAAGATAGATTTTCGGCTGTCGATACTGATAGGTGCATAATCATTGATTTGGCTAGCGATAGATTTGGTGGCACTGACGGGGATGCCAGCATTGGATAATATGCCACGTCCCAAGCCTTGCATCATATAACCGCCATAGCTGTCAAATACTCGGCTAGGGCTGTGAATGTCCATTCCTTTTGAACCCGTAAATGCACCCTTGATACGTCCAACGATATTGCTGATTGAGTTGATCACCGCTTGCGCCCTGCCTAAGATGCCGTTTTTTAGCCCTTCGAGCATATTGGCGCCGTACTGCCTGAAGGTCGCACCCAGACCAGCCAAGTAACCCCAGACGGCAGAAAACGCTGCCGTAAAGGCGCTGACTGGACTAAAGTTAGATATAAAGGATCTAAGCGCCTGAATACCCGTATTGAATATGGCTTTGATACGTTCCCAAAGCGCCGCAAACATCGGCCCTAGGGTGTCCCAGTTCTTATAAATAGTAAAAGCCAGTACTGCTAATGCTAGGCATAGTGCCAAAATAGGGTTTGCCATTAGCGTGAGCGTCAACGCTCTGACAGCACCACCAATCATACCGAATGCCTTGGCCAATAACCCCAACGGTGTCAGTGTCGTCGGTAGTCCCATCGTGATCAGTGATGCACGTAGTAATGCCATAGGGCCTAAAATAGTTAGCATGATCGCGCCTAGGCCACCAATAACGACTGCACCAATGGCTAACGTGGCGAACATTGTCCCTAGTACTGACATTAGCTGTGGATGAGCATTGGCGAACGCGGTCAAACGTTGGGTCATGACCGTGATCGTCTGAATAAACTCACGTAGCGCACCGCCGTTGGCATTAAAAATAGAGGTTCTAAGGGCATCAATGGCCGACGTCATCGCTTTGTAGTCACCTGTTGTATTGTCGCCCATCGTTTTTGACAATCCAGCGGCTTCTCCTTGAGCGTTTTGCAAGTCAGTGATTAATGTTTGTAACTTGCCATTGCCAGCTTCAGCAACTAAGACAGCTAAAGCGCCACCGGCTTCTTCTCCCGCAATGCCTTTGAACAATTCTGATTGTTCTGCATTACCCAAATTTTTACTTTTATCGTGAATCTCTTTTAATATATCTGGCATTTGGCGCAAGTTGCCATTTGCATCAGAGGTTTTAATACCTAGTCTATCAAGTGCCTCAATCGTCGCTTTTGGGCCTGCTGCCATTCTAGACATAATAGCCCGCATAGCTGTACCGGCCATACTCGCTTGGATACCTGCATCGCCCAACTTACCAGCCATTGCTGCTGATTGCTCTAATGACACACCTAGTAGTGCGGCGCCTGGTGCGGCATACTTCATGGTTTCGCCAAGCATTTCGATATTCGTGTTAGAGCGGGTAAAAGTACCTGCCAATACATCGCCAAGCTTACTCATCTTAGAGGGGTCGATCTTCATACCTGAGAGAATATTTGACGCGATATCAGCTGTTCGGTCTAACTCCATGCCACCAGCTAAAGCAAGATCAAGCATCCCCGGCA
This sequence comes from Psychrobacter sp. UBA6291, assembly GCF_002439405.1. NCBI lineage: Bacteria > Pseudomonadati > Pseudomonadota > Gammaproteobacteria > Moraxellales > Moraxellaceae > Psychrobacter > Psychrobacter sp. UBA6291. Next base: position 16,899 of record NZ_DJUD01000070.1, read on the forward strand.
TGGCGGCTTTCACAGATTCAGGTGTAAAACCAGCCATCGCTAAGAACGTCTGTCCAGCCGCGGCATCGGCTGATGTGAACTGAGTCGACGCGCCTAGCTCTTTAGCTTGTGCAACAAGGGCTTGATATTGAGGACTGTTTTTATCTAGACGAGTGACCGCTTGAACTTTACTCAGGTTCTGTTCTAATTCAATACCTGGTTGAATGAACCGTGCACCGGCATAAGTTGCTGCTGCACCGCCTACGGCCAGTCCTAGAGCTTTGTTTCGCATATCACCCATTTGCTGTGATTGACGTTCAAGCTGTCGAACCTCGTTCATCCGCCGTCGCTGTTCTGCCAACTGCTGATTGGTGCGCTCGATATTACGTGCAAGCTCACGCTCATGGTCTGATAGATTATTGGTGCTAATACCTGCATCTGATAAACGACCACGTAGCTGCTGTAAATGTTGCCGTTGACTATCAAGGCGAGTATTCAAACGCTGTGACTCACGCCCTGCAGCCTCGAATTGGCGTACCAAGGCTGCGCTAGGATTGACCGTATCGCGCATTTGCTGCTCTAACTGCTGTAGTCGGGCACGGCTACGGACAGCGGCCTCTGAGGTATCAGCTAGCGCTTGTTTTTGTTGTCGGAAACTATTGATCAAACCTTGCTGTGACTGAAGTTTACGCGCTGCTTGTGCTGTCTCACCAAACTGACGACCTAAGCGATCGGCTTGGCTACTGAGTGAGCGCATGGGTGCAGTCATGCGGTCGATAAGTTCTATCTGTGCTCGAAAGCTTAGGTCTGCCATGTCATACGCCTGATTTAGAAATATTTTGTTACCCTGGGTAACTATAGATAGTTTGGTTCCCTCATCAATGAGGGAGCCAAACTGTTAGTCATCAGGATTATTACGGATACGCGCTCGTTCGCGCCAATCAGCAAGCTCTTCGATCGTCATGTGATACATCGCGTCTGGTGTCCAGCCGAACACCAAGGCGATGTCTGCCATGCAGTCTTCTACGCGGTTGGGATAGCTGCGGTTTCGGTTTCGGCTTGCAACTGATGTTTCGCTTTGGTAAAAAAACCTGCAATAGTTAACCCCACATCCATCAAATCAGCGGCATCCATGTTTTTGACTTCATGCTCATGGATGACTGGGTTACTGATACGAGGGAGTACTACGGCTAGGGCATCGACTTTGGCCATTGAAATATCAATCAGTGATTGGCCACGCAAGTCACCACCCATCGGACGACGCAGGGTAAATTCTTTAATCTCTTTTTGCTTGTCGCCAGTACCGCGAATGATAGGGTAGTCAAGTTCGATAGTTGGCATTTCGATGTTGTTCATGGTGTATCCTTAATCAGTAATTTTTAGTCGATGTTTTAATCAAATAGGTGTCTGGTTTGACCACTTAATTTGCATGATCGGTTTAGACGGTGGTAAACATTCCCATTGCTTCACGGATCTCTTTTAGGCGGTCTTCACCATTGACGATACACTTCATCGCCATGGCATCAATCTCAATGATGTCTTCACCGTCTACGACCAGCTTGTAGTAAGCCAGTGCATACTTGAACGACTCTTCTGTGTCGTCGCCTAGCTTGGCGCTACCGGGGTCGATCTCTTCTAAGCGGCCACGGCAATAAATATCGACAGCTGACACACTGCAGTCATCATCACGCTGATATGCACCTGAATAAGACAATACAACCTTATCAATACCAGCACGCGCAAAGTCGCGGTACAAATCTGCTTCGTGACCACCGCATTTGATGGTCATCTCCATGGCTTCTTGGCCTAAGTCAACCTTGACCGGCATATCCATACCACCAGCGCGATACTCTTCGAGCACGCGAGTCAGTTTGGGCAGCTCAATCTCTGGGATCTGACCTTGATAGCGTTTTTGGTTACCAAGGCCTTTGTAAGCCATGAAGTTCTTTAATTTACGAGGTAACATAGGGGTTCCTTTTTAGTAATAGGGTCGTCAGATGGCTATTAGGCCGCTGCTGCTACCAAGTCGGCAAAGTTGACCAGGTATGTATCTGTGATCGTCTGATTCAAGTTAAGGTTTTCGAGATTAGGCACTGGGGTAAAGTCATAATCTAGATACAGCTTGCCTTGCATGAGCAGCGTTTCGCTGTTTAGCTCGGTGTTGTACCAGCATTTTGCACCGATTAAATAACCGAAGTTGACCATCTCCTGCAGCTTGGCATTGATGGCACGGATGATGTCACGGACAGTCGTTGGTGATTGCGGCTGATCGATGAATTGAAAGCAGCCATTGATAATAGTATCGAGCAAAAACTGCGAGGTACGCACGACCGGCTCAAACATATATTCAGGCTGATCAGAGCAAGTATGACTGCCCCAAAATCTAAAACCGTTATGTTGAATGAGACTGGTTACGTCGTTAGCGTTTAGGTAGCCGACTTCAGTATCAGGATCTTCTAGATCCCAGGTACGCGGATATTTGATACCACTAACAGTATCAATGGCAACGTTGGACAGCGACTTGACGAAGCTATACTGGTGCGTCTTGTCTAAGTGAGCGCGTAGAGCTGCGGCCACTGCGATGATTGGGGTTACTTGGGCCATAATTTTCCCTTCTTAATTGGTTAGGAATAAAAATCGGTTTGCAGTACTCATACCGATTACGGTCAGTTTTAAAGGTTCATCAACTGACTTTGTTGTGTCAGTTAAAAGTACATGCTCAGCACTGTAACGCTCGCGCTGTAAGCGATAGCACAGACGGTTGTGATCAGTCACATAAGCAAAAATAATGTCGCTGTTACCGATGTTAAATTTACGCTTATCATCAAGTGACAAGCGCGGATTGGTGATATTCGGGTATAGTGTCAGCACGTTTTTAGCAGCGCTTGCGTCATACCAATACAGCTTAGCTACGCCATTTTCGACGTATGCAATCGTGGGACGCATGTTCTGATCAAAGCTAAAACTCATCTCAGTAACATCACCTGCAAACGCTAATACTGCGACTGGCTCAGCACCGCTACGCTGTAGATAGATACCTTTGCCTTTGACATAGCCATACCAGTAGTACTTCATAGGCTCACTGGTATCAGATAGCGCGATACCGCCAAGCTCCCAAGATGATGTGGGCTTTTGGGGCTTATTGCGTGGTGGCAAAAATGAGGCTCTATCAAGATCAGTCAGTGTATTGTCGGGTAACATTACAAGTTGCCCTCATAGCGTCCCCAGCTGAATTCGAGCGGGATAGATAACGTATCTTTATTGGTTTTGGTTAATGGTGCATCATCTGATACTCTTCCTAGTCGCATTTGAAACGGGAATAGCGCGTAAGAGTAATTAACAATCCTATTTTTTATTGTTCTTATAGGTTTGTTTGACTGGTCTAATCCCAATGCTAAATTAGCTTGTACTTTATAACTTCCTGTTACGTAATTTGAAAAACTTGCAGCATAAGAACCTGAGTTATCTCCTGAACTCGTTATGAGGCTTAGGTCTGAAGTTGATGTATGGATGCCAAATGAACTACCTGTTTCAGAAACTTTGTTATAACTACTGCCAACATCCTGTGCCCTAATTATGGCGTTATAAGGTACAGACCCCCCATTACCATCTAATATGTTGATAACAAAAGACTTGTCTGTAATATCAACAACTTTATGGATCTTATAATAGATATCTAGCGTTTCGCCTAATTTCAGACCAATAGATGTAGGTGTACCTGAGCTGTCTTTAATTAAGACACGGGTTGTCAGAAAATAGTTTTCAGACGTTGATCCTGTGCTGACTAAGCCAAGCTCACTAATATTGACGTTATCAAGTCCTGTAAAACGATATTTTTTCTGCTCCCACATTTTATACAGACCGTCACCCTCATCAACGTAGCTGTAATCTGATGTGGTGTCAGAACCTGAAGCAAGCGCAAGAAACGCATCAAGTTTAGTTTGCGTGATTGTGGGGGTGCTGTTGCCGCTGCCAATCGCGCACCGTTCATTTATAAAGCTGCCTTTGCCACCACCAAAAAAGTCTAGCCCTTGATTTAGGATTAGGTTTTTTTGGAACCCTGTGTCAATTTTAGCTGCCCCATCTATACCAGTAACAACACAGCGCACCTCACCAGCTATTCCTATATGCATTTTTATACCCCTTTATTTAGTGTTATATCTAGTGGTTTGACGGATGGCATGTAAGCGTTTTTATCATCTGTTGTTTGCTCAACCAAATTCCGCATGAGCGTTATATTTAACGGTTTAACAGACGGCTTATAAGCGTCACCATCATTAATTACTGTATCTTTTAATATCTGTTTGAGCGTTATATCCAACGGTTTAACAGATGGCATATAAGTGTCATTGTCGTCAATGTCCTTACGTGTAAGTAAGGATCGTAATGTCATATCTAACGGTTTAACAGACGGCATATAAGCGTCACCATCATTAATTACTATGTCTTTTAATATCTGTTTGAGCGTTATATCTAATGGCTTGACGGACGGCATATAAGCGTCATCTTTTTCGACTAGAATTGGATACGGCTTACTTGCCCATAGCCGCCGTATTACTTTCCCGCTGGGATACCCCATTCGCCTTCAATCAACATCAACTCACGAGCTGCGAACGTATCGCGATAAGCGGCAATATCTTCTTTGACCGTAATCAAAGTACCGTCTTCAGCACGCGGTGAGGCATAGACAAACGCGCGGCGCTTTTTGGCGATCTCAATCAGCTTACGTGTCATATCTGGCGTATCAATTTCAGGCGCGATTAAAATCTTTGGCGTCACACCAAGGCGAGACTGGCAGCTAAGTAGTGTATCTACTGTCGTCAAATCGACTGGTTCAGATACTCGCAGAACAACGACAGTCGTATTCTGGATAGATTTAATCGTGTGTAAGCATTGATGCAATAACTGGTCATCGCTACCTGCGTTAGTGACATCAGTCGTGGTAATGCCGGTCAGTAGTACCGGCGTATCAAGAGGATAAGCGGTGTCATCAGCGTCAGCGCTAGTACTGATGAGTGCTATCGTGCTCGTGCTGACGGACTTGATAATTGGCGTGATATTACTGGTCTCAGTAGCAGTGACGCCGTGATGGTAAGTAGTTGATGCCATGGTCTAGATCCTTTTTTTGTCCAAAATAAATAATGTTTTAAGCAGTACGTAACCACTTGCCGACCACTTTTGATGGCTGAATGTTGTTGTGAGCTTCACCGCCACCTACAGCGTTAGTCTTGATATTTGCAGCACTGGAACTGGTGTTCTGAGTACCAGCGCGAGTACCACCATCAATACTGCCACTATGCATATCAACGGTATGATCATGATTTGGAATCTGTGCAAGCGTCAGAGTTTCCTCATTTTCACCAAACTCATTGCCGATAGTTTTATAGTCGCTAGGATCACTTGCTTTTTTAGATAGTCCGACAAGGGTTCTGCCCTCAGCAAATCGTTCCCACGTACCATAGCCGTGATGGGTAGCCACCGCAGCCGCATCCAGATGATTGATAGTTGTCTGGTAAATATCGCCAACTTTATATGGCTGTAAATCTAGAAGCCCCGCAATGCCATCTTCTATTTCTTTGATACGACCTGAAAGCACTTCAAACTGGGTAGCCATAAGCTCATCCTGTAATTGATTGATAATATCGTGTAGTTCACTCACTAAAGATTTCAAAGCAAAACGGTCGGCAACCCAATCGCGAGTAGCGATGACCACGTTGCCGTCCATTTCAATGACAACAGTCGCAAGGTTGTCTGCAGTAATCGTAAATATAAGCTCCATGTCACCGCCAGCGCCCTCAGTCAGCGTTGGGCGATAACCACCGTGAAAGTTACCCACGTAGACAAGCTTACCGCTACTATCGGTAATTCCCACTTCATGCAGGTTAAAGCCGCCTACATTGGACGGGACAACTGCAGATACTTCAGCTGTCGTGTCATTGATGATCTTGATAGAGGCTATAGCTATTTTTGCTTTTTGATGTACCAGGCTGGTCTCTGCTAAACGCGAATCAGGTAGATATGGCTGATCATTAGCATCACCTAATACCACATCCGTTAAGGCAAGTTGTGAACCAGCTTGGGCATTGGCAATAAATGACTTGCCATAGTCAGTGAGTAATACATAGTAGTTGGCCATTATTGTTACCTAAATAGTTACCTAAGCGTTTGGAGTTGATAGATAAGTGACATTGCCAGTCCGACAAGCGCCGGCAACATAAAATTGCGAGCCATTGACCACACTGGCATCAATAGAGAACTGATCACGGGCAGATTTAACACTGTCCAATGCGGTATAGATCTCTTGTTGCTGTTGAACGCTCACGCGACCGCTCGTGATTTTGACTGTAAAGGTATAAGGCGTACCTTTTGGATATAGCTCATGCCATGCAAGCAAACTATGACCTATGCCTAGGTTTTCCATTGCTTGCGTCAGCGTGTTTTTAGTACCGCGCTGCGCGTTAAAAGCTCTTGCGCCTTTCACAACGTCACGCTTTTTAGCTTCTGTCCATTGACCGTCCCAATATTCGACACGGCGTGACCAAGCAAGCCACGGTAAAAAAGCTTCAGGGCAGCTATCAGCATCGATCAGACTGGCAAAAGTAACAGGTAACGCATCAATACGCTGAGTTTGAGTATCAAGCGCTTGCTCAAGCTTGGTGCTATTTTTCGGTAGTAGCCCATTAGACATCACGGTACTCCACAGCACTGATCGTCACGTCGATACAGTTGGCATACTTGCCATCTGGTAAGCTAATATCATGTACGGGTTGTAAGAGGTTGACGCGCTGGACGCCTGGTTGGTGCAATGCGTGATATAGACCAGATAACGTGACGTCATAGCCCAAGTAGCGCACCTGCTCGATATATTTATCAAGTGCTGCGCGTGCCGCATTGATAACGACATCTTTATCGGGCCCTGGATAAAGCGTCAGCTCAGCTTGTAGGCTCCAATCCTCTGGCTGACCAGCGGCGATACGCACGCTATCGGTAAAAGGCCGGCGCTCATCCGTATCAACGGCCAGTCTTACTTGTTCACGTAGTGCATCGCTAGCGATAGCATCATTATGGCTTTGGACATAGACGGTCACACGACCAGGGGACGCAGTGACGACACTTGCATCACGTACGTCACCATCAGCAGACAGTGCCCAAAATAGATAAGCGCCTTTACTACCTGCAGAGGCTCGTTCAGGCTCTAACTGGACACGGCGACGTAAGGCGGTGTCAGATTCCATGACATCAGGGATCGGTGGGACAGCATTGGGATTGCCAGGCTTAACCAATAGCCGAGTCACACCAACGCCAGCGGCAAGATGATCAAGCGTTGTGCCAGTGGTATAAGCAAGCAACATTGATTTGGCTGTTTGGTTGATATGATTGGTCTTAGACATCAGACGATAAGCAAACAGCTCAAGGATCTTGGTCAGTGGCTCGCTTTCAAGCGTTAAAGCAGCGGCAAGCTGTGGATCTTTGGCTGTCAATTCAGCTTTAAGATCGGCAAGCTCTGCTTCAAAGTCTAAAGGCGTTAAAATATCAGGGGCAGGTAGGCCAGATAGATCAATACGGCTCATAGCGCACCGCCTAATGACAGATAAGTACGTTCAATCTTTTTACTAATCACATAACGATATTCAATCATCAAACTGGCCACGCCTTGTGAGGTATTGTCGTCAGTCATCAGTTCAATGCGAGTTGGTGTGACACGAGTCTCCCAGCGCATTAATGCATGAATGACGGAGGCACGAAGCTGCATAATGAAATAGGCATTAATAGGTGAGTCAATTAAGAACGGTAGCAATGAGCCGTAATCACGGCGCATGACACGACTACCGATAGGCGTCATTAATATATCGCGGACGCTTTGTAAGATATGATTGGTCTGGTCAATACGCTGACCAGTACTGCGTGACATGCCTTTGACATTGATCACAGTGACGTTGTTATCTTGATTAAGCATTAACGCCCCCAGTGGTGTCTGAGCCAGACTTAACGTTTTTATGACCGTGGTCTAAATACGGTTGGTCATTAATAACTAACTTTCCGTGCTGATTGATCGTTTGACCGTTCAAGGTATAAGACTGGCAACCAATAGAATAGGACTCGCAATTAACATCAAAGTTATTACAATCAAAAGAAACATCGCGAGCAGATATTTGCACGCGGTTGGAAATAAGCGTAGTAGTAGAATCATCAGGTAAAGTAACCCCTAGGTTATGTGTCGCGTGGTTATAGATAAATGTCGCACCATCGTCACAATGGATCTCAAACGTATCGGCATTGGCAGACGGCATGGGCTGATCATCATAATCAAACGATGTCGTTACCAGTCCAGTCGACAGCTCACCAGTCTCGCTAATAACTAAGACTTGCTCACCAACACACGGTGGATTCCAAATTTTGACCTTACCGATGCGAGCGGCTGAAAACTTTAGCCAGTCGGTCTCTAACCCATCTATCTGCACCCGGCAACGAGCATTAGCATGATCAACGTCTGTGACAATGCCTCGATTGATAAAACTTTGGAGCCGGCGCTCGTTTTCGATAGGGGATGTATTCATGACGTTATCGTCACTCATTGCGATTTTTGATACAAAACAAAAAAGCGTGGATTGAGCAAATACACGCAAAAAATAGCAAGGAGCCTAGTCAGCGGTTAGCGACTCGCGTAGCACTCGAATAATGATATGTCTGTCAGCACGAGAGATACCGATCAGCTCGCGTTTGGGGTAGGGGAATTTCTTAGAACTATCAGGACGGACTGTACTGCGCTGGCCTTCGTGATGGATGCGTGCGATCTTAGCGGCGCTACCTTTAAAACCAATTTGGGCATAGCGACTGGTTGCATTAAATTTAAGATGACGCGCTTTGGTGAGCTCACGAAACATGGGATTGTTAGAAGCTTTCAACGGATCTACAAAATCGCTACCATCGGGATCAGTTTGTGCGCGGATACGCTCTCGATTGACCGCTCGCATTTCCATAGCTAGAGTGCGATTGACTTTTTTTAACTGTTTATTATCTAGCTGACTCGCTATTGCGGTCGCCCATTCAGGTAATGCAGTGGCTAGTTCAGTTAAATCGCTCATGATTATAGGTTTGGATTATGTAAAGGTTTTGGCGGGTGTAGAATTGGACGTGGACAAGCATTAAACACGTAGTTACCAGTGTCATCAGTAGATACCTGGACAACTTCTTCTACTTTAATAGTAAAGACTACCGTGGTTGTGTAGTTGCTCAATATATAGGATTCAAATTCAATCGGTGATGGACCATTTGGGGGGACTGGATCTTGATTCTCTTGATACCATGCCAAAATAGCGACAATGACTAAATTGGCGTCAATGCTCTCGGGGAACTCATCAACCTCGACTAACAATTGATAGTGTTGACGGTGGCTCAATGATTGACCAGTCCATTTCAGTGAGCCCTTTTCCACGCTAATGATTAACCGGTCAGGGTTCTGGGCAAAGAACTCGACTTTATCAGTTAAAAATTGGCGTAGGCTGTCATCAAATATCATGCGGCAAGCTCTCTATCCCAGTATTTCTTGCGATCGCGCATTTTAGTATCGTAATTGTTCTTTTTATAACCAGGCCCATTGTATACCTCAGCAAATAATGCCCAATCACCAGTGCGAATGGCATTTAATAAGCGAGGATCAGTTTCTATAAATCTGACAAAAGCTTCTAATTGTTCAGGTTCACCTTTGGACAGCGTTAGCACAAAATCAACAGCTGACTTATAGCCCAGTCGTTCCCAGTGAAAGCCCATAATTTGGAACGCGCCCCAACTGGCTGACTCTAAGCCTAGGTCTTTATCGATGCGACGCGCTTTCTTTAGACGGTCGTGCTCAGCAGTACCGCCACTATAGCCACCAGTACGAGTATTGACCACATCGGGGCTAGTACGAACATGATCAAGCGCTTTGTCACGGCCAAGTTTGTCTTCTAGCAATAGATACATAATATGGCGTTCAAACAATATTTTAATACGCCATTGATTGTCATCTTTGTCAAATAAAAACCCAGCACCGCGTGACTCTACGTCACTAACAGCACGGATGGCAGATTCATCACAACGTAAGCGGCGAGCAGCGACTTTATAATCACAGTCAATCAGTGTCATCGGTTGGGTAGTGCTCATACAAGATTATCCTTTTTTGATTGATTAATAGCGCTAATGAACACGCCATAACGCGCCCAAAAGGCTCGTAATTTAAAATAAGTAGTAGCGGTTGCAGCAGCAGCAAGCATACGAAATATTGGTAGGGCCCACACACCGTCCCGACCAGTGGTTTCATCGAATGCCAAGCCGACACAGCTCAATGCAAAAAATAAAATAGTGAGCGTAACCAGTGAGCCAAGCTCGCGATGATATTTAATGATTGTCAGAGCACAAACGATGGCAATGACAATGATAGATAAAGTCGATAACGTCTCAAGAATGATCATGATTGTCCGCCTCGTTGGCTGGTTTATCTTTGAATAAAAAGGGGAAAAAGTGACGCAAAGCAGCCATTAGAAGGGGCCGTACATTGTCATTCACAAAGTCATAAAATGTGACAAACAATTCTCGTCCGACCATGCCATAAATGACCGCGTAGCCAGTGGCATAGTTGCCACCCGTCAATAGTTTTGCAGTAATATCCGATAGCATCACTGCAAGCAATACACCCGCAGTCGCATTTTGAGATCGCATCCAAAATGGCTCGGCGCGGATCAACAATAGACGGATGCAAGCGCCACCAGCAGCGGCCCATATAACAGGCAAAGTAATCAACAACCATTGCAGATGGTTACTCATAACATCATCGATCGTTAATACCTGAATTTGAGTTACGTCCATAATTGAATGACCTGCTTTTGTGTACGTTCGGGCGCGTCTGGCAATTGGATATCAACACCGGTAGGCAATACAAGATCGTAACCAACCAGATGCGGATTGAGATCCATAACTTGTTCAGTAACGCCGCCAGTGAAGCTGAAATAGCGTAAGCAGATCAAATCTACTGTGTCGCCTTGCAATGTCGATACAATACGCATCAGATAAGCTCAATGGTTGAATGCGGCTCATCTTTGATATCAGCAATTGCATTGCGTGCATTGCGATAGCACGTATCGATTTGCGGTGTGAGCTCTTTAGTACGGGCAGTAGCATCTTTGCCTGTGTCATAGTCACGATAGTGTTCAGTCAGTTGGGCCTTTGCTAAGTTATAGACGGCCTTTTTGAAGCTAAAACACTTGTCTGTATCATTAGTCAGGTCGTACTCTTCTAAAGTAAGAGAGCCGTGCTGGTGTAGCGCATTGACCGTCCAAGCTTTTAACTCACGACAGACGCTATTTGCAGAATCAGTCAACGCATATTTCATTCGCGCTGGTGTTACTGTGCCGTCAAGCTTCATTGCGTCAGCAAAGTCTTTGACAGAAATATCAGGCATAAATGCAGGAGTAATTACTATGTTATCTACGACTGGATTGACAGCGCTAAAACCCATAACAACTCCAAGTATTGATAAGAAAAATAAAATAGGTTGAGGCGGTGGTCATATCGGTCATATGCAGTATCAACTGAATGCGTCAATGAGCCGCCTCGGCTCGCGGCTACGAGTTGTTGTCGCCTAGTAGTTCAGGCGAATCTGGTTGATTTGGTTGTTCTAGCTGTTCAAGTTGTGGGGCAACAGGTTCTAATTGAGTCTCGGGCTGTGCATCTTTTAGCTGTTTTTCAAGACGTTTGATAGAGCCTTTTACACCACTATTTTCGTCAAACTTCAGCGCATTTTGAAAGTTATCTAATGCAAATACTGGATTGACAGCCTCAGTCAATTCACCGACTTGGCGTGATAGCTTTGCGCGTACCTGGTCAGGCATATCAGCATCAGCGGTAATAGTGGATGCGCGTAGTACTTGAGCGATTTGCTCATCATCGATTTCATTGCTGGTTGCTAATTTCTTAGCAGTATCAGCGATCTCTTCAGCGACGACAGTAGCAAGCGTACGTTGATGCGCGTCTGGCATTTTTAGATCATGCTTCATCGCGTATTCAGCGATATCAAGCGCACGGCCAAAGTTGCCAATGTCGATATGCCATAGCATTAAAGTAGTCAAGAGATTGTCTTGATCACCTTTACCGGCTGTTAAAGTTGCATTGATCCATTCGTCATAATGACCAACCAATTCACGCTTCAGCTCAATTTTGGCTTGGATAGATTGCTTAGACTTTAATGCCTGCTTATCTTCACGCAATTTTAGTTGCAACATGCGATAGGCTTGATTGGGCCCCGCAGTGATATTGGTTACTTCTTTTTGTGATAGAGCCTTCTGGCGGTGTCGAGCCGCTGGGGTTGTTTTATCAGTCATAATTCCCATCCTTCGTTAAATTTCATCCGTCCCATCCTTCAGCCATACGTTAACGCTTCTTTTTAGTGCGTCGGTTGTTACGTGAGTTATGAGGGATAAGCCTCCAATGTGCGTGTAAATCCAAGATACTTGATGGCCACATTTTATTTTCCTTATCAATCGTAGCTAACAGAATAGTATTGCGCTCACATGCTTGTTCTAAATTAATCAGTGCCAATCGCATTGAGTCTGCCAAGCTCAATAACATTTTATGCAACCGGGCAGTAGCCAACTGCCACCGATTAATCAGAAGTTCAAACATTTATACAAGTACAACGTTTTCGATTAAGCAACCAGCTTTGTAGTCTTCAACAACATAAGCTTCGTTGTCTGACTCGTAGAATGCGACACGATCATACTCAGGCTCATCTTTATGATGGCGACGGCGGCTTTCATCTTGATAGTAGATAGACAAGTTGTCTAATGGAGTAATCAGGATGGCATCAGCTGGGAAGTTCGGAGGGGTAGACTCAATTTGCACGCCACCGACCTTATCGAGCATTAATAGGCTGTTTACTGCGATGACTTCGCTTGGCGTGTTGTTGTCGTTGACCATATTAAAGTCACGCGAATCATGCAGATCTCGACCTAAAATGACACGTAACGCACTGTCATCACGGACGATAGGATCAATCAATTGATTACGGCAATCTTTGACTAGGGCATCAAGGTTTTTGTAGTGTTCAGCACTAGCACCAACAGAAACTTGACCTGTACCGACTTCTGATTCTGTCATGACTGATTCAGGTGCTTTGGTACGCCATTTCTCTAACCAGCCAATATTCACATCTTGCAATAGTGGGTTTGCTTCGATATCAGTATCGGCGGCGACTTCGGTGCCATTAAAGCCAATCGTAATGCGATCAAGACCTTGCTGCTTGACGACTGCATCGCGGATTTTCTCTTGGAACTCAGGGACACGGGCCCAAGCGTCAAGCTTGCTATAGTTGATTGCTGTGTCAAAGTTAGTTTGTTCACAGACGTAAGTATAAATAAGACCAACTTCGCCAACGTTTTTAGGATCGCGGCGTTTGCCACTTTTAGTATTGGTACGGCTTGCGATACCACCGCTGATACCTAGACCAAGTGCCTCACCTTTTTGATCAGTTACAGGGATGATATTAATCTTTTTCAAGAACTCGCTAGATTCTTGGATTCGCACTTCAACTTTTTGTTGGACTGATGGCACGACAGTATATTGATCAGTCGCATTGGGTACACCGTTCAGCTGTGCTTGATTTGCCAAATAGCCATTAAACTGTTGACGGGTAATAGTTTTCATATAGTGATGTCCTAATGTGTGTAGTAGTCAGTTAAGTATTGCTATTAGGTAGTATTAGCAGTCAGATTTGACGTAATCAGATGAGCCGGTTGCAGCTGGACGCTGGGTGTAATTATCTTCAGGCGTATTATCAAGATTGTCTTGCACGCTCTTCAAAGACGTTTCAACTTCGTTTTGCTTTTCAGCAAAATCAGATACCGTCGTGTTTAAATGCCCAACAGAAGCGTTGATCGTGTCAATAGAACTTGCCATTGTTTGCATAACATCTTGGAAGCTTTTGATGGTTGCCGGCAGTTCAGCAAAAGCTTGTGCGGTGGCCAGCTCTTTATCTTTATCTGTTTTAGGTGTGACAGGGGCGGCAAACATCTCTTTGACAGTTGCAAAGACTGATTTTGGCTCTTCTTTATATTCCCAAGCGCTTTCCGCTGTGGAAATGTAAGTGTCAGGGTTTTGTTTGCGAGCAGATAAAGGGCTTTCATCTGGATGCTGTTGGCAAAACTTCATATAGCTGGTGCCAAGCGAGGCAGGGCTATCGGTACAAGCTAAACCAACCATATAGGCTTCTTTGGTATCAGCAAATTCTGGATAGAACTCAATAGAGAAATAAACTTTTTGCTTCGACTTGGCGAGTGCGATTAGTTCAGGGGTTGGATCAACTTCTGCCAATAGATATAAATGATCATCAACTTCTTCAGTCGATAGCGATATCACATCGCCATAACAGCGAAAGTCAGAGTTTGGGAACATTGCACGGTAATGTTCTAAATTCACCCGTGCGCCGTATACTTCTGGGTTATAGCCAGCGGCCATTTGAGTAATGTGGTCACGAGTAATTTCACGGCCGTCTGTAGTTTGGCCAGCTCGTGCAACTCGAAAAGTCTTGGTAGTCATAGACGGTCCATGATGTAAATAATGAGAGTTTAGGGGTCGTAATTTCAAAGCTTTACTTTGACCTATTGCGACAGGCAAAAACAAAACAAAAAAGCGTGGATTGAGCAAATACACGCAAAACAAGCATGATATAGAGAGGCTGATAAACCAAAGTAGCGTCATACCCTTATGAGCTGCGTTATGTCTGCCCTTATCACCCTACCGACTGGCGAAAATCCAAAAACTGTTGCCCGTGGTCTCTATTGGCAAGGTTGGAGTATCAGCGCGATTAGCGAGATGGTCAGTACGCCGCGCACGACCGTAGATGGTTGGAAAAAATCAGACGGCTGGGATGAGGCAAAGCCTCTAGATCGAGTAGAGTCCACGCTCGAAGCGCGTATGGTTCAGCTGATTAACAAGGACGATAAGACTGGTAAAGACTTCAAAGAGATTGATCTGCTTGGTCGTCAAGTAGAGAGAATGGCCAAGATCCATAAGTATAAAGAGTCTGGCAAACAGTCGGATCTCAATCCCAACCTATCCAACCGTGGGCGCAAAGCAGGACAGAAAAACCCATCCAACGTCATTCAGATAGACGACATCGATAAATTCAAAGATTCATTCAGAGATTGCTTATTTGATTATCAAAAGGTTTGGTACAGCGCAGGTCTGACCCATCGTATTCGCAACTTATTAAAGTCACGCCAAATTGGCGCAACTTGGTACTTTGCGCGTGAAGCTTTTCTTGATGCCATTGAGACTGGCCGTAATCAAATATTTTTATCAGCATCCAAGGCTCAGGCGCGTGTATTCCGCGAATACATCATTGCATGGGCGATGGAAACTGCAGGGATAGAACTGACCGGTGATCCGATCACGCTAAACATAGAAGGTCCAGAAAAAGACTACAGCGCGACCTTATATTTTTTAGGAACCAATAGCCGCACTGCACAGTCGTATCACGGCAACGTCTACATGGATGAATACTTTTGGATTCATAAGTTTATTGAATTTAGGAAAGTTGCATCAGGTATGGCCATGCACAAAAAATGGCGTCAGACATACATATCGACACCATCATCCAAGCAACATCAAGCATATAAGTTTTGGACTGGTCAACTGTATAACCGTGGCCGTAAAGGTGACGATCGCATCGAAATAGATGTGACGCCGCATAATCTGAAGAATGGCAAAGTCTGCGGTGACAAGCAGTGGCGTCAAATCGTCAACGTATATGACGCGATGAAAGGTGGATGTGATTTATTTGATATTGATGATTTACGCATGGAGTACAGCGAGGACGAGTTTAATAACTTGCTGATGTGTGAATTTATTGATGACACGTTGTCCGCTTTCAGTGTCAGCGAACTACAGTCATGCATGGTCGATACGTTAGAGATATGGGATGACTGGAAGCCTTACACGCCAAGGCCACTTGGTAATCAGCCAGTATGGCTTGGCTATGATCCATCATTGAGCCGTGATAGCGCGGGACTTGTGATATTAGCAGCACCAAGTACACCAAACGGCATGATACGCGGTATCGAGCGATTGCAATTTAAGAACCCAGATTTTGAAGCACAGGCGAACGTCATCAGAGAGATGACGGAGAAATATAACGTTGAATATATAGCGATTGATGTGACCGGCCTTGGCATTGGTGTTTATCAGTCAGTGATTAAGTTCTACCCGCAAGCCGTCAAACTACACTATAGCCCAGAGCTCAAACAGCAGTTTGTTCTGAAGACTAAAGACGTTATCAAGAAGGGCCGTCTGTCCTTTGATCACGAATGGACTGATGTAGTAGGGGCTTTCACATCGATTCATAAAACAATTACCAATAGCGAAAGGGCAGTGACTTACAAGGCCGATCGCAATGAAGATACTGGCCATGCTGACTTAGCGTGGGCACTTATGCATGCACTACATAGAGAACCTTTGGCAATTGCTCAAGGTGATGACGAATCCGCACTGGAGATATATTAATGAATGAAACTGAGAACCTTGATGCAGTAGATATGCCTGGTATGGAGGCTTTCACGTTTGGCGATCCAATACCAGTTATGGAGCAGTGGCAAAGTCTGTACTGGGGTGAATGTCACAATCATCAACTATGGTATGCGCCGCCGTACGATCCAGATGCTTTGTCTAAAACCATGAGAGCATCGCCACATCATAGTAGTGCTATCTTTGTTAAGCGCAATATCTTAGCCAGTACTTTTATACCGCATCCTCTACTATCACATCGTGATTTTAGCCGTCTGGTTTTAGATTATATGACATTTGGCAATGCGTACATTGAGCGCGTTCCCTCACGCTCCAAAAAAACCATGAAGCTAAATGTGCCACTCGCTAAGTATATGCGCGTCGGTGTTGACGCTCAAAGCTATTATTTTGCAACTCACAGCTGGGCCGAACCGCATAAGTATAAAGCCGATAACATCTGTCATCTGATTGAACCTGATGTGAACCAAGAAGTGTACGGCGCCCCAGAGTATTTATCAGCACTCAATGCTGCTTGGCTTGATGAGTCAGCGACGTTATTCAGACGTAAGTATTACTTGAATGGTAGTCATGCGGGGTACATCTTATACATCAATGATCCAGCAACGAATAAAGAAGACATTGATGCAATCCGTAAAGCTTTGAAAGACAGCAAAGGTCCTGGTAACTTTCGTAACCTATTCATGTATTCGCCCAACGGTAAAAAGGATGGAATCCAAATCTTACCGATCAGTGAAGTCAGTGCCAATGATGACTTCTTTAAAATCAAAGAAGCGAGTCGAATAGATATTGCAGCTGCTCATCGAGTACCACCTCAACTGATGGGGGCGTCACCAACCAATGCGGCGGGCTTTGGTGATCTAATCAAAGCAGCCAGAGTTTTCGCAGTCAATGAACTCATGCCTTTACAACAGACCATGCTACAAATTAACGATTGGCTAGGTGAAGAAGTCATCAGATTCAAAGACTACTCGCTACTCAAAGATGAAGATTAAATAACCAGTTTTAAGATCAATATATCCGCTCTAAATCGAGCGGATTTTTTTGGCTTTCAAAAAACGCAATCGAAGCCCCGCCTCGCCCACGATAAAAAAACATGGTTTTCGACGATCATGACGATCCTGGCGGTGGCTTTAGCGTAACTAGGGGCAGGGCAGATAATTAGATGTTTTAAATGACGAGATATGACGAATATTTATACTCAATCCCACGCTAAAATATATGGGATGTAGAAGTTAAGGCGCTGTACGCGAATAAACACAAGGTTTGCGGGTGATAGGTCAGTTCTGTGCAATCCCACGGTCTATCCCATCGTGGGATTAGACTCAAATTGCAGACATAAAAAAACCTGCTCGAAAGCAGGTCTAGTATAGGTTTGAGAACTTTTATCACTATCCGAAAATGGTGGGGCTGGAGAGACTCGAACTCTCACACCTTGCGGCGCCAGAACCTAAATCTGGTGCGTCTACCAATTCCGCCACAGCCCCATTTTCGTTACTCTATCATCAAAGGCAGTTAAATTCAAATGCCATCGAGATAGTTAACTGATTCGGTAGTGCGTCTCAGTGGTTGGCTATTATATAGAGTTTCAAAGGTTTGGCAACCCCTATTTGCGATTTTTTTTAATTATTTGAAAATTATTTTTGCTAAATATCATAAATATTTGATATTGCTGGTTTTTATTTCAGAGACTGATGGCTTTAATTATTATTTTTCTCTGCTGCTGTCATCTCTAATTGCTGTAATTTGCGGGTCAAAGTATTGCGTCCCCAACCCAGTAAGTTGGCGGCAGCTATTTTTTTACCGCCGCTATGATTGAGAGCAGCTTGCAGTAACACACGCTCAAACTCGGGCGTTGCCGTTTGTAAAATATCGGTTTCACCCGTTTGCAGCGACTGCTTCGCCCATATAGCCAACGCTTGCTGCCAGCTTTGCTTGTCATGCGTTTGGGTCAATTGACTGTTCTGGCTGTTTTGCATGTTTTGATGCACGTGATATGCCGCATTGCTTTGTTGCTCTACATTAGGGGCAATATTGTCTAGCAGCTCTGGCGGCAAATCCTCAATCATAACGGTGTCGCCCGTGGTCATTACCGTCAGCCAAAGGCAAACGTTTTCAAGTTGACGAACATTACCGCGCCACGCAAAAGATTGCATCATCTGAAGCGTGGTAGGATGCAGCTGCTTTTCGGCGCTATTTAATTGTTTGGCGGCGCGCTGCATAAAGTAGTTTGCTAATGCAGGAATATCTTCAGGGCGCGTCCGTAAGGGCGGCAATGGCATACGAATCACATTAAGGCGATAAAATAAATCTTCACGAAATTTGCCTTGTTTGACCAATTCTTCTAAGTTTTGGTGGGTAGCGGCAATGATGCGTACATTGACTTTGACCGGCTGCTGTCCGCCGACGCGAAAAAACTCACCGTTGGCCAATACGCGCAGCAGACGCGTCTGGGTACTGTACGGCATATCGCCGATTTCGTCTAAAAATAGCGTGCCGCCGTCCGCTTGCTCAAAACGACCTTGCCGCGTCGTCGTTGCGCCAGTAAACGCGCCTTTTTCGTGACCAAACAATTCTGACTCAATCAAGTCATGCGGTATCGCTGCCATATTAAGCGCGATAAAAGGTTGCTGCGCCCTTGGAGAATGGGCATGAAGCGCACCTGCCACCAGCTCTTTACCTGTGCCTGATTCACCAGTAATCAAAACGGTAATAGGAGAGTGTGCCAAGCGTCCAATCGCGCGAAATACTGTTTGCATCGCTTGTGATTGACCGATGATACCGCTCGGATTGTTATTGATATCGCTACCTGTTGGGTTTTTAGGTTTAGGTTTAGATTTAAGTTCGATGGTCGTTTTGGTTTCATTTTTAGCTTTTTTGACAGTCTTTTGAGCAGGCTTAGTTGCATCATTTGTTATTTTCAAATTCGGCTGATAATTAATGGCCTTATAAATTGTGGCGACCGCCTCATCTAAATCAAAGGGTTTGGGCAGATATTCAAATGCACCAGTCTGATAGCTATTGATAGCAGAACTCAGGTCGGAATGCGCGGTCATAATGACAATCGGTAGCGTAGGGAAGTGCTGATGTACCCAATCACTAAATGACAGACCGTCCATCATTGGCATACGAATGTCGGTCAATATCACATCTGGTAGCTGGTCGGCTGCTTCATGCTGTTGCAAGATATCGTTCAGGCGCGTCCACGCTGCTTGCGCTTGGGTGAAGCTAATAACCGTTAAGCCTGCCTCTTCAAAGGTATCTGCCAAGATCAAGCGCAGCGCCGCATCATCATCGATAAGCCATAACGTTGCAGGAGTAGCAGCAGGATTATTACCCACAGTGACCATAGGAATTTGCTCATTGCTCGTAAGGTATTTTGTGTCATTATGCTGAGTCATGGGTTTGGCCTAATAAGCAGTGAGAAATGGAAAATGAATATAAAATTCTAGCCTTAACGGTCAGCGCTTGGCTGAGAAAAAGGCAGGTAGAGGGTAAAGCGGGTTTGATTGTGCTGATAATGACTTTTAAAACTGCCGCTAAAACCTTGGGCTTGCTTTGAGCTGACGTCAATCATACCATGATGGCGGCTGATGATATCTTGGACGATGGATAAACCTAGACCTGTACCAGCTGCGCGGTTGGTCACCATCGGGAAAAATATCTGACCGATTAATGCGTCGTCTATCCCTGAGCCGTTGTCGGTAATGGTGATTTGCAAGACTTGTTTGTGCTGCAGGCTACCGATGGTATGCTGAAAAACAACTCGCGTTTGGATATGCAGCTTTGGTTCATAGCTACTAACAATGTCAAGATGACTTTGGGTATTAGCTGATGAAAAGTTGCCAAACGTGGCTGGCGTATTTTGTTGCAGCGTTTGCTCAAAATCAGTCATCGATTCGCAAGCATTATTCATCAGGTTTAAAAACACTTGAATTAATTGAGCTTTATCCGCGCATAACTCAGGTAACGACAAATCATAATCACGTTGTAGCACCACGTCCGGATATTGATGAATGATTAAAGCCAAAACGTGCTCTAGCGGTTCATGGATATTGAGCATTTGCCAGTTTGGCAATTGATGAGAGCCAAGAAGCTGCCCAATCAACTGGGTCAAACGATCGGTTTCTGAAATGATAATATCAGTATAACTCCGCAGCTTTGCCGCATTATTTCTCAGGTTATTTTCATCCGCTACATTCAAATTTTCATTCACAATAGCAGAAAATTCATTAAACTTAATAAATTGCCGCTGTAATAATTGCGCCGCCCCGCGAATGCCTGCCAATGGATTTTTAATTTCATGGGCGACCGAGCGCAGCATATGACGTGCAACGCTATATTGCTGCTGCTGGCGCTGTTCTTCTGAAATGCGACTTTGCCGATCTTTGCCCCACATCTCTATAATAAAATAGGACTGCTGCGCATAACTAACGGGCGTCACGCTATAATCCACGGATAACGTCAGTCCGCCGTTTAGCTGGGTGTGTATAAGGTGATCATGATCAATAAACGGCTGCTGATAGTGTTTTGCTTGACCAAAACGCTCCGTCAACGCGCAGGTCTTATCTTCCCGATTACTATTAATAAGTCTGTCTTTTAACATTAACTCATCGGGCGCAAGTAGGCTCAAGATTGATTGACCTCGCAAACGTCCGCTGCTAATGGCAAGCAGCTGCTCCGCTTGCGCATTTAGCCAGGTAATGGTCAGCGCTTCATCAACGTATAAAATAGCGGTAAATAAATGCTGTAATATAAACGTCGAATCTGGATTCGGTTTGGCAGTGGTCAAATCAGCCGTCATGGATAATGCCTAAAATTAAGTGAGACTGGGGATAATATTTAACCATAAATCAACACACTAGCGCGGCAAAACTGGCGATTATCACAAAAAAAACGTACAATGCGCACAGCCAATTTATCTCTAGCAAGGTCAGCCATGCCCAACACTTCTACCGAGTCGCTTAATACGACTGTTACCACCTCATCAGTTCCTACATCGCCAGCTTCTGCCTCATCAGCTTCTATGCCAAAAAACACTGCCACTATTTTTAATCCTGCAAAGCCAAATATAGCGCAAGAAAGCAGTCAGGCAGATGTCAGTCAAGCAAACACTAACCAGCCTTACCACCATAAAGCCAACCACAATCAAAACCGTAGTATTGAGCAAAGTAGCGATGTAACGTTAGCCAATTCAGCGGCGATTGATGCGCCCGTGAACGCTGCGCCAAAGATTGGCTTTGTATCGCTTGGTTGTCCAAAGGCACTGGTCGATAGTGAGCGCATTATCACCGAGCTTAGTCGTGACGGCTATCAAGTTGCCAGCGATTATGAAGGCGCAGACTTGGTTGTGGTTAATACTTGCGGTTTTATTGAGTCAGCCGTGCAAGAATCCTTGGACGCCATCGGTGAAGCGATTAGTAAAAACGGTAAAGTGATTGTCACCGGCTGCTTGGGTAAAGAGGCCGATAAAATCCGTGCCATGCACCCAGCTGTGCTATCGGTTACCGGTGCGCATGCTTATGATGAGGTAATTACTGCCGTCTCGCAACATGTGCCCAAACCCAAGCGCGATATAGATAGCAACTATGATCCAAAAATAGATTTGATTAATGAGGCGGGGATTAAATTAACCCCCAGTCATTATGCGTACCTTAAAATATCGGAAGGCTGTAACCATCGTTGTACTTTTTGCATCATTCCAAGCTTACGTGGCGATTTGGTTTCGCGGCCGATTGATAGCGTGATGAATGAAGCAATGGCGCTGAAAAATGCTGGCGTGAAAGAGCTGCTGATTATCTCACAAGATACGTCTGCTTATGGGCTGGATTTAAAATATAAAACCAGCTTTTGGAATGGCATGCCGCTGAAGTCGAAATTTTATGACTTGTGCCAAGCGTTAAATGATTTGGGTATTTGGGTACGCCTGCACTATGTTTATCCATATCCGCATGTCGATAAAGTGGTTGAGCTGATGGGTGAGAAAAAACTGCTGCCTTATCTTGATATTCCATTCCAACATGCTAGTCACAGTGTTTTAAAAGCCATGAAACGTCCGGCGCATAGCGAAAATACCTTGGCGCGTATCGAAGCGTGGCGTGAGATTTGCCCTGATATTGTCATTCGTTCAACCTTCGTCGTTGGTTTTCCAGGTGAGACCGAAGAAGATTTTCAATGCTTGCTTGATTGGCTGGTCGAGGCGCGCCTTGATCGCGTTGGTGCTTTTACGTATTCAGAAGTCGAAGGTGCGGTCGCCAATGATTTGCCAAATCATGTACCTGAAGACATTAAGCAAGAACGCTATGAGCGTTTGATGACAATACAGCAAGAGATTTCGGCACAAAAGCTGCAAGAAAAAGTCGGTAAAACCTTGATGGTATTGGTCGATGAGATTGATGAAGAAGAGGGCATCGCGATTTGTCGTAGTTATGCCGATGCGCCTGAGATTGACGGTCACGTCTATGTCGATGAGATCACTGCGCAAGTCAAAGTTGGACAATTCTTAACCGTCACGATCGATGACGCCAGCGAATATGATTTGTTTGCCAGTTATAAAGGTTAGAGAGCTACAACGATAACCGAGTGAAAGTTGCCCAATCGTGGGCAGTTTTTGCTACAATTAGCGCAATTTGGCTTTTTACCTATTTGACATCGTTTTTGGCGCTATTATGCCATTTAGGATAATTTGAAAGGGTAAGCTAAAGTCCAATGCAATTTGTGTTTTACCGCTTATTTTCATTATAATTTCATGCTAACAAGGTGACCTCATGTCTGACAAAAACCCGCGTTACTCTCGTATCTTGCTAAAACTTTCTGGCGAAGCCTTAGCTGGTGGCAAAGAGATGGGGATTGATACCGAAGTGCTCGATAAGATGAGCTTGTCTATCGCCCACTTACGCGGACTTGGGGTACAAGTCGGTATCGTCGTCGGCGGTGGTAACTTGTATCGCGGTGCCCAGTTGCAACAAGAAGGTTTGGTCGGCCGTGTCACTGGTGACCAAATGGGTATGCTAGCCACTGTGATGAATGGTCTGGCCATGCGTGATGCCCTCGAGCGCCGTAATATTAAAACGCGTTTGATGTCAGCATTGCCAATTGGCGAAGTCACTGAAAGCTATAGTAGCCGTAATGCCATTCGTTATCTTAAAAATGGCGAAGTGTGTATTTTTGTCGCGGGCACGGGCAATCCGTTCTTTACCACTGATACCGCCGCTTGCTTACGTGGTATCGAAATCGAGGCGGGCTTAATTCTAAAAGCGACCAAGGTTGATGGCGTTTACGATAAAGACCCAAGCCTCCATGCTGATGCCAAAAAATATGACGGATTAACCTTTGATGAAGTACTCGAGCAAAAACTTGGCGTCATGGATTTAACAGCGATTGCTTTATGTCGTGAGCACAACGTCCCACTGCAAGTGTTTGATATGACCAAGCCTAATGCCTTATTAAACGTCATTATGGGCGAAAATGAAGGCACGCGCGTTTATCATTAAACGCTCACTTATTTTATAGATGACTAAATGATTATATGAATAAAAATCATTGATGTTGTAAGCATCAATCGTTGCATAGGATTTATACCTAACAGCTTTATACCTAACAATAATGAGTGATTTATCGACAGCGATAAATAAGGATACATGATGATTAAAGAGATTAAGCAAGACGGCGAAGCACGCATGCAAAAAACCTTGGAAGCGCTTGAGACGACTTTTAGCAAAGTACGTACTGGCCGCGCGCACCCAGGTATGTTATCTGGCGTGATGGTCAGCTACTACGGTGCAGATACGCCATTGAACCAAGTTGCTAGCGTCAACGTCGAAGATTCGCGCACGTTACTGGTACAGCCATTTGAGCGTAGCATGGTGCAAGCGATTGATAAAGCCATTCGCGAAGCAGATTTGGGCTTAAACCCGATGACTGCTGACGTGATTCGTGTACCGATGCCAGCGTTGACCGAAGACACACGCCGCGATATGCAAAAACTTGCGCGCAGTGAAGCGGAAAATAGCCGCGTTTCTATCCGTAATATCCGCCGCGATATGATGAATGACATTAAAGAGTTGGCAAAAGAAAAAGAAATTTCAGAAGATGACGAGCGCCGCGCCAGTGATGATATCCAAAAAATCACCGACAAATATATTGAAACCATTGATAGCCGCTTGAGCAAAAAAGAAAGCGACTTGATGGAAGTGTAGGCGATACTATAAAGTTGTTAGATTAATCTCCAGATAAAAAACTGGTTTCTTGCAAGTTGTATTTGTTAAGTAACCAGTTTTTTAGTTGCCAGCGTTTATGTTGTGAGGGTAATTCTAATGTCCTTAAATAATTTTATCAATACTCTACAAGCCATAGCCGATACTCCTGAAGTAAAGACTGAACCTAAAAAGTATCCTATAGAAGAATATGTTACTAATGCAATCGCTTGTATGATGGAAGGCTTGCCAAATGATTTCTATTTAGCTTATGTGAAATACAGTAAGAGCGTTAGCGAATCTGATGCTAATGTAATAAACATAAGTTATAAATATATCCTTAAGTTTGGACAGGAAGAAAGAGATTTTGATCCTGCGGATGATTTATATCCAGTAGGGTGTATCAATTCCATTATTGAGTATTATCCTTCTGATAACCCAAGCTGGAACTCTTTCATCATTGAGTTCACTCCACAAAGCTATGAAGCTAGATATTCTTAATAAAGTGAAAATCAGTTCTCCTTTATTGCTGCAACTATATCAATACTAAAATGGCTATAAAATGTCTAAAGAAACCAATATAGAGCTCAAACCAAAACATATCGCCGTCATCATGGATGGCAATAACCGCTACGGTAAAATCCATCAGTTAGGCAAAGGTCAGGGGCATATCGCTGGCAAAGATGCGCTAGACCCTATTGTCGAATACTGCGTTAGTACGGGCATTGAAGTGCTAACCGTTTTTGCCTTCTCTAGTGAGAATTGGCAACGTCCACCGAGCGAGGTGGCTTTGCTGATGCATTTGTTGAGCTTAACCATCAATGAGCAATTACCGCGCATGCAAAAATATCGCATTCGCTTGCGTTTTATTGGTGATCGCAGTCAGCTTAGTGAAGAGTTGCAAGCTTTGATGTTAGACGCGGAGGCAAAAACCGCTGACTATGAAGCGATGACCTTGGTAATCGCCATTAGCTACGGTGGTCAGTGGGATATTGCCCATGCTGCTAAGCAGTTGGCGCAGCGAGTCGAAGCGGGCAAGTTGCGCGCAGAAGACATCGATAAAGAGATGCTTGGCGGATATGTGCAATTAGCAGATGCGCCTGCGGTTGATATGTTGATACGCACGGGCGGCGAATACCGTTTGTCGAACTTTCTATTATGGCAATCTGCTTATGCCGAATTGTTCTTTACCCAAACCCTGTGGCCCGATTTTAAAGTCGCAGAGCTTGCAGCGATGATAGCAGAGTTTGCTCAGCGCCAACGCCGCTTTGGCAAAACCAGCGAACAAGTAGTGATAGAGCAGCAGAGTCCTTAAAATAATTTTAGCTAATAAGTGCTGTAGAAATAATTGCTTAAATCGTCCGCGAGGTTTGAATTACACTTGTTTGGTCTGTAATAAGCTGCTTTAATTGGCGTTAATCCTGTTTAATGGGCTATTATAGAGTGCTATTATGCTAGATTTTGACCAAACATTTTTCGTTATATAAGGCTCGATAAGTATGTGGCAACGAATTAAGACGGCAATTGTTCTCGTTATTATCGTTGGTATTGCAATGTTTGCGAGCCAAACGCCTATTTTATTTGCGCCACTTTTAGCGATTGGCGTCATTATCGCCGCCCACGAGTGGACCAAACTGATGCCAAAGTGGCAGCAGCCTGCGTTATTTGTGCTGTTGGTTTTGGCGCTGACCATCGTCTCGCTGATGTTTAAAGTCACGTGGCTGTTTTGGTGGGTAGCGTCACTCATTATCTGGCTGATGGCGCTGTCTTGGGTGCGAGTCTTTCCTACTCATACTAGCTGGTACGGTAAGAAATTAGCATTGATGGGCGCTATTATATTAACCGCTGCCATTACCGCTATGTTTTACTTATGGCAACTGTCCGCATGGTGGCTGCTGTATGTATTCTTATTGGTCTGGTGTGCTGATAGTGGCGCTTACTTTGTTGGGCGTAAGCTCGGTCGCCGTAAGATGGCGCCAAACGTCTCACCCAACAAAAGCATGGAAGGGCTAGCAGGCGGCTTGGTAACAGGTTTGCTTGTGGTCATCGTCATTAGTGTCTTTAAACTACAATTGACTGGCCTACCGTTAGTCGCTTTTGTAGCACTGTCAGCACTGACGATTTTGGCTTCTGTACTCGGCGATTTATTTGAGTCGATGCTCAAGCGCCGCGCTGACGTCAAAGATTCTGGAACGATTTTGCCAGGGCATGGCGGGGTACTTGACCGTATTGACTCGCTACTGTCTGCCACGCCGATATTTGCCCTTGGTTTTTGGTCGCTACAGCAGCTCGGTTTAATGGTCGTATAACAATAACTAGTCTAAGAATAAAAAGTCTAAAAATAAAAAACTATCAGGCTAAAAATATAAAATAGGTAGAGCTTACATATTTGGTAGTGACTAGGCTACCTCGTATTAGACTCTATACCTTATATTTATTTCTCATTTAATTTCACCATATTATAGGCACCGATGGTTATGACCCAACGCATCGCCGTACTAGGCGCGACAGGCTCGATAGGCGATAGCACGTTAGCAATTTTGGCGGCACAACCACAGAACTACGACGTTTATGCTTTATCAGGCTACCACCGTTTAGATAAATTATTCGCGCTTTGCCAACAGTTTTTGCCAAAACGCGTCAGTGTGCCGACAGCAGCGGTCGATGATTTTGCTCAGCGTCTTAGTGCAGCTGGTTTAAATATCGACGTGGTAGGCGGTGCTTCAGGGTTGGTCGATATTGCGACTGATCCGCAAACCGATACGGTGGTTGCGGCGATCGTAGGGGCAGCTGGTCTGCCTTCTACTTTGGCAGCAGCGCGTGCAGGCAAGCGTATTTTATTGGCGAATAAAGAAGCATTGGTCATGGCAGGAAAGGTAATGATTAATGCGGTTAAAACGCATCACGCGACTTTGTTGCCTTTAGATTCAGAACACAATGCGATCTTCCAGTGTTTACCCTTTGCGATTCAACAAGACAGTAGCCAAATTCATCAGCCAAACCATGGCGTTCGTAAGCTATGGTTAACGGCATCTGGTGGACCTTTTTTACAGCAATCGTTTGCGCAAATGCAGCAAGCAAGCGTCGCTGAAGCGGTTAAACATCCCAATTGGTCAATGGGACAAAAGATATCGGTTGACTCAGCAACGATGATGAATAAAGGGCTTGAGCTCATCGAAGCTTGTCATTTATTTGATTTGAGTGAGGATAAGATAAATGTGGTGATTCATCCACAAAGTATCATTCACTCAATGGTAGAATATAGTGATGGTAGCTTCTTAGCGCAGCTAGGCAGCCCTGACATGAAGACGCCCATCGCCCATGCACTCAGCTATCCTGACCGTATCGATAGTGGCTCGCAGCCATTAGATTTATTTGCGTTAAGTGGTTTAGAGTTTATTGAACCTGATTTGCAAAAATTTGCCTGTTTGCATTTGGCAAGGCAAGCGATGCAAGCGGGTACGCAGGCCACGATTGTGTTAAATGCGGCCAATGAGATT
The DNA here is from genome assembly GCF_002439405.1 of Psychrobacter sp. UBA6291. Taxonomy (NCBI): domain Bacteria; kingdom Pseudomonadati; phylum Pseudomonadota; class Gammaproteobacteria; order Moraxellales; family Moraxellaceae; genus Psychrobacter; species Psychrobacter sp. UBA6291. The sequence goes on from NZ_DJUD01000070.1 coordinate 45,124, forward strand.
GCAGTTGCCGCATTTTTAAATGGGCAGATTCGTCTGACTGATATTGCCGATATTAATGCGCAAGCACTAGATGAGATACAAGTAGCGGTATTAAATGAGACTGCCGATATCGAAGATATTTTAGCGATTGATCAAATAGCGCGTCAGCATACTGATACGTTAGTAGCAAAGTTGGCATGAATCTATAGAAGTTCAGTCATTTGATAAACGATGTTAAAAGAGCATATTGAGAAAAGATCATGACGTTTTTATTAACGCTACTTGCGGCAATATTTGTCTTAGGTCCACTCATCGCCTTACATGAGTGGGGTCATTACATCGTGGCGCGGCTTTGCGGCGTTAAAGTACTGACGTACTCTATTGGCTTTGGTCCGAAACTCTTTGGTTGGACCAGTAAAAAAAGTGGCATCGATTATCGTATCTCGGCACTGCCGCTTGGTGGCTACGTCAAAATGCTTGATGAGCGTGAAGGTGAGGTAGCAGCAGACGAGCTACATCTAGCGTTTAATCGTCAGCATCCGCTCAAAAAGATTGCGGTAGTTGCCGCAGGTCCTATCATGAATTTTGTCATCGCTATTGCATTATTTTGGGTGTTATTTATGACCCCATCAGAGCAATTGGCGACAAAGATAGGGCAGGTGCTACCAGATACCCCAGCAGCGATGGCACAGTTGCCCGTGGGCGATAAAATTGTCGCTATTGATGGTCATGACGTACAAACGTGGGAAGGTATTAACTATCGCCTTGCTGGGCGTATGGGTGAGACGGACAGTGTCAGTGTCACCTTACAGTCTGAGGCGAAAGGTAGTAACGCCACCAAAACCTATCAAGCACCGATTAAAGAATTTATGCAAGGCGACGCGCAAGGCAAAGATGCGTTATCAAGCTTTGGTATGATACCGTGGCAACCAAACATCGCACCAATCGTTGGCAATTTAACGCCCGATGGCGCTGCCAGCCGTCAAGGCTTGCAGGTTGGTGACCGCATTACGGCTATTAACGGTAAAGAGATTACCGACTGGATTAGCGCCACACGTATCATTCGCGACAATCCTGAAACTTTGCTTAATTTCACTGTATTGCGTGATGGTAAACAAGTTCAGTTATCCATCATGCCGCAAGGTAAAAAAGACAATTTAGGTAACGATTACGGGCAAATTGGTGCTATGGTGGCAGAGTCTGAAATTGTCATTCCTGACGCCTACAAAACCACGGTCGTTTATGGTCCTGGGGAATCTTTAATCAAGTCATTTGAAAAGACGGAACAGTTAGCCGTTATGACAGTCAGCTCAATGGGTAAGATGCTGTCAGGTATGATAGGTTTGGAGAATTTGTCAGGTCCGATTACCATTGCGAAAGTCGCCAAACAAAGCTTTGATATTAGCTGGCAGATGGTATTATCGACAGCAGCGTTGATAAGTTTGAGCCTTGCGGTCTTGAATCTTTTGCCCATTCCAGTATTAGATGGTGGACATATTGTCTACTATCTTATTGAGCTGATACGCGGTAAACCCCTGTCTGAAGGGGTGCAAATGGTCGGTCTAAATATCGGTTTACTCTTGCTGGCAGGTTTCATGGTGTTAGCAATTGGTAATGATATCAGTCGGCTATTTTGATAAATAATGCGGCGGTTTATTAACTAAAGCATGATGGTTTAATGCTTGCATGCTGCTACAGCGCAGGCAGTTCATGTAATACGGCGCTTGTTTTCTATTACCGCTACTGTACTAATTTTATTTTTTAGTTTATTTTATGATGCGTTTTATATAAAGTGTCCTGAGTCTGCCGTGCTGAAGTTTTTCGACTTTATGCGAAATGGGCTAGACAACACGTGCTTTTTACCTTAACTTAAGCAAGTTTTTTATTGACGGATAGTGTTTATGCGTACGCCTTTATTTATGAGCGCGGCTGGGTTGCCGTTAGTTGTAGCAATGATGAGTATGCCGGTGCAGGCTGCAGAATTTGTGGTCACTGATATCGGCTTTAATGGTCTACAACGCCTAACTCCTGATAGTCTCTATCCAGTTTTGCCGATTTCGGTGGGTGATACGGTTAATGATAGTCGTTTGGCCGCCAGTATTAAGGCACTATATGCGACTGAAAACTTCGCTGATATTCAAAGTCGTGTCGAAGGCGGCAAGTTGCGCTTTGATGTCGTTGAGCGTCCTATCATCGCTGAAGTCAACTTTGAAGGCAATAAACTTATCCCAAAAGAAGGGCTTGAGCAAGGGCTTGGTAATGCTGGTTTGTCTGTGGGTGATGTGCTAAAGCAAGCGACCTTGCAAGGTGTTGCCAACGAGCTACAACAGCAATATATTAGTCAAGGTTATTACAATAGCAATATCGAAGTCGATCAGACATTATTAGATGGTAATCGCGTCAAGCTTGATGTGCGCTTTATCGAAGGTAAACCCGCCAAAGTCGTCGATATCAATATCATTGGTAATAAGCACTTTAGTGATGAGCAGATTAAAGACGTTTTTGCGGTAAAAGAGTCGTCGTGGACGCGCCTATTATCTAAGTCTGATCGCTATGCTAAAGAAAAGCTGGCGGCCAGTTTAGAAAATTTAAAAGCACTTTATCAAAACGATGGTTATGTACGTTTTTCTGTCGATAATGCGGTTCTTAATATTAGCGAAGATAAAAGCAATGTGTTTATCGAAGTCAGTCTTAGCGAAGGCGAGCAGTATCAATTTGGCGAGGTGAGCTTCTTAGGTAAACCAACCTTTGATAACGCTGAGCTAAAAGAGCTGGTCACGTTTGCGCCCGATGAAAAATATTCACAAGCCAAACTGGATGCGACCACTGCTGCACTGAAGAGCCGTTATGGTAATGAAGGCTATTATCTCGCGCAAATCAGACCAGTACCGCGTATCAATGATGAGACCAAAGTGGTCGATATCGACTATTATATTGATCCTGCGCGTCCTATTTATGTGCGCCGTATTAACTTTACCGGTAACTTAAAAACTCAAGATGAAGTGTTGCGCCGTGAAATGCGTCAGTTAGAAGGTACACTGGCCTCTAATGATAAAATTCAGCTGTCGCGTACACGCTTGATGCGTACCGGTTTCTTTAAGGCGGTCAACGTTGATGTGAAGCCTGTACCAAACCAGCCAGACCAAGTTGATGTCAACTATACGGTCGAAGAACAGCCTTCTGGCAGCTCAACGATTGCTGCTGGTTACTCGCAAAGTGGCGGTGTGACGTTCCAGTTAGATCTAACCCAAAATAACTTTATGGGTACAGGTAACCGCGTGAAAGCAGCGCTATCACGTTCTGAAACGCGCGATTCTTACAGCTTAGGTTATACCGATCCGTACTTTACCGAAAACGGCGTGTCGCAAGGTGTCAGCGCATATTATCGTGAAACCAAATACGACGACAGAAACGTCAGTAACTATGTCACCGATGCTTACGGTGCCACGCTCAACTACAGCTATCCTGTTGATGAAACCAAACGTGTGAGCGCAGGTTTAAACGTTGATAAGACCACCGTACGCGGTGGTAACCGTCTTGGTGTGTCCAACGTACAGCAAATTATTGAAGGTGGCGGTACATTTGAAAAATTTGTTAATGATGATGATACCCCTTCAAATCGTACGGGCTTTAAAAACGATTATCAGACCTATAACTTATTATTAGGCTGGGATTACAGTACGCTAGATCGCCCCGTATTCCCCAATAAAGGCATGAGCCATACTGTCGATGCAACCATTGGCTTTGGCGATGAAAGTTATCAAAAACTCGTCTATCGCGGCAATATCTACTATCCGATTTATAAAGATTGGGTTGCGCGCGGTTATACCAAGCTTGGGTATGGTAATGACTTGCCATTTTATGAAAACTTCTATGCCGGTGGTTATGGCTCAGTACGTGGTTATGAGTCATCAACGCTAGGACCTAAATCAGAAAGTTATTATAATGCGATTACTGGAAATACAGCCAATAAAGACGAAGAGGTTGGCGGTAATGCGTTGGTTAGCTTTGGTACTGAACTAATTCTACCGATGCCGTTTAAAGGCGATTGGGCGGATCAAGTACGTCCAGTATTATTCGCCGAAGGTGGTCAAGTATTTGATACCACAGATAAAGAAGACCGCACTTTTATTGATCCACTTAGTGGTGACGACACGGGTGTTCCACTATTAACTCAAGATAACAAATTCCGCTTTAGTGCGGGTTTAGGGGTAACCTGGTATACACCAATTGGTCCGATCTCGCTCAGTTATGCTGTGCCTATCGGTGATAAAGAAGGCGATGAGACTGAAAAAGTTCAGTTCCAAATCGGTAATACTTTTTAGTCCGATAAAGTTAAATGCAGCGGTTTGATTGCTTTTGTTTATTTATGCAGCTAAGTGAACTAGTCCGCAGTTAAAATTTAATAGGTCGCCAAGCTGATATCTCAACTTGGCGACCCACTTATTCATACCAATACTAATTTTAATTATACCAATAGCAACTATGATAACGATTGAGCAACTTATCACGCGGATTGAGCAGCGTCAGCCTGTTCTTAACAAAGATGACCTTAGCGCTGAGCAGTTGTGCCTAAAATTAGAGGGTATCGGTAATTTAACCACCGCCAATTCGCAGCAATTAAGCTTTTTGGCCAATCCGCATTATCTGCCTAGTCTGGCAAACAGTCAGGCTGGAGCTGTGCTGACCACCTCAGACCATCAAAGCAAAGTTGCACAGAATACGGTTGCCTTAATCGTTGCGGTGCCTTATTTGGCTTATGCCAGTGCCAGTCAACTATTTGCCTGTACGTCCTTGTTTAAAGGTATTCATCCGAGTGCTGTGATAGCGGAAAATGCAGTTATTGGCAACCAAGTGACTGTTGGGCCTTTTTGTATGATTGGCGAAGGGGTACAAATTGGTGATCGCAGTGTGCTCGATGCGCACGTGGTCATTGAGGCGAACAGCAGTATTGGTACCGATTGTGTGCTCAAGTCACAAGTGGTCATCGGGCATGATTGTGTGCTTGGTAATCGTGTAAGATTGCATGCTGGCGTTAGCATAGGGTCAGAAGGCTTCGGCTTTGCACCTACGAGTAATCCTAGTGTTACCGGCTGGGAGCGTATTGCTCAATTAGGACGCGTGGTAATTGGCGATGATGTACGTATAGGTAGCCAAACCTGTATCGATCGTGGTGCAATTGACGATACGGTGATTGGCAATCATGTTATTATTGACAATCTTGTACAAGTTGCCCATAACGTCCGTATCGGTGATGGTACTGCCATCGCAGCGCAAACTGGCATTGCCGGTAGTACCACTATTGGCAAGCGCTGTATTATCGGCGGTGCTGTTGGCATTACTGGTCATATTGAGATTGCGGATGATGTTACCTTATCTGGCATGACTATGGTAACCAAATCTATTACCAAGGCCGGCTCATATTCTTCTGGAACAGCGGCCATGCCAACCGCTAATTGGCGCCGTGCGGCGGTACGTTTTCGCCAGCTTGGTCGCGATTAGCCTAGCGCGATTAATGCATGACAATGAATGCTTAATGAATAAGACATTCAATTATTTATAAAATTTAAAAACACAGCAATGCTTAAACACAAAGCACTGCTTAGTATATAGCAAGGAAGCGCGATTATGAGCACAATTGATATTGATAGACCAAGTGATGAAGACATCAAAAGCTTAGCAGAACAAGGCTTAACACTGCCATTAACCTATCATACATTGAAGCACTATCTGCCGCATCGTTATCCGTTTTTGCTGGTAGATAAAGTCATATCGTGCAGCCCTGGCGAATGCATTACAGCGATCAAAAACGTGACCATTAATGAAGAGTTTTTTAATGGACACTTTCCCGATCAGCCCATCATGCCGGGTGTATTGATGGTGGAGTCGATGGCGCAAGTATCGGGCGTCCTTGGGTTTATCAGTGCCGGATTGACGGCAGAAGATGGTTATTTGTATTTGTTTGCAGGGGTGGATAAAGTGCGCTTTAAACGCCGTGTTATCCCTGGTGACCAGCTGATTATCCGTGCAAAAACCGTGATGCAAAAGCAGGGTATCTATAAGTTTGATTGTACCGTCCATGTCGAAGATGAGCTTGCTGCTAGTGCCCAAATTATGATTGCCCGTCAGGGACAATAAAATACGATGAACGCTAACGTATGACAAGTTTATAAGATTGGCTAAATCTTCCGCCTTTAGATAATTGTTAATAGGAATCTAGAAATTTATCTCGGTATTTTACCTAGATTGCCACTTTTAAAAATCGTTATGCTTTTGGGCTTCGTTGTCTTTTTAACCAGTTTTAACCAAAACCAGTATCAGGTTGATTATTTACGCTAAGCTTGCTTTACTTGTTTTACCATTTATTCGCATCAGATGATACAAAGGTCCATATTATGAGTCAGATTCATCCAACAGCACTCATCTCACCGTCCGCTAACATTGATGAGACTGCCATCATTGGTCCTTATTGTATTGTCGGTGATGAAGTTTCTATTGGCGCCCATACGGTATTGCATCGGCACGTGGTCGTAGCAAGACTGACGCGTATCGGGCAATACAACCAGTTTTATCAGTTCGCCAGTATCGGCGAAGACCCGCAGGATTTGAAATACGCGGGTGAGCGTACGTGGCTTGAAATTGGCGATCATAATACCATTCGCGAGGCGTGTAGCTTGCACCGTGGCACTGAGCAAGACGGCGGCTTGACGAAGATTGGCAGTCACAATCTTTTGATGGTCAATACCCATGTGGCCCATGATTGTTTAATCGGCGACCATAATGTACTGGCTAATAATGTCGGGGTGGCAGGGCATGTGACTATCGGTAATCATACGATTATTGGCGGCAACTCAGGTATTCATCAGTTTTGTACCATTGATGATTACAGTTTGGTTGGCGGCGCCAGCCTAATTTTAAAAGACGTCGCTGCTTTTACCATGGTTTCAGGTAATCCTGCTAAAGCCCACGGGCTAAATGTCGAAGGTATGCGCCGTAAAGACTGGTCTAAAGAGACGATTGATGTATTGCGCCAAGCGTATCGTGTTATCTACCGATCAGGTCTAACAACGGCTCAAGCGCTTGAGATTTTAAAAACAGAGCTATTACCAACAGAGCCAAAAATCGCCCTGCTAATAGATTCGCTACAAAAAAGCCGCCGAGGCGTGGTACGGTAAACATAGTTTTAGTAATTATAAAAGCAGCATAATAGCAAGATTTTGCATCTAGCATAGTTTGACAAATTATCTCGATAAATATAAAAAGCCATAANNTTATGGCTTTTTATATTTATCGCTACTTGACTTTTTTGGTCGCTTAGCAGAAACTGGGCGTTTACGATATTGTAAACAATTCTTTCATAATGTTGCTAAGCGCGTCACATTGACAAGCTGGTTAAATGAGTCTCAGTCATTAAGAGCGATTTATGATAATCAAGGAAGATTATAAGCAACAGTAATTGAAGCACGAGGAAGGCAAAATGGCTATTAATAAACAAGAACATGCTCAGTGGAGCTCAAGTTTTGGCTTCGTACTAGCAGCAGTAGGATCGGCAGTTGGTTTAGGAAATATTTGGAAGTTCCCTTATATGGTTGGGGAGAGTGGTGGTTCCGCTTTTGTTATCGCCTATTTATTTTGTCTTGCTCTGATTGGTTTTCCAATTTTGGTTGCAGAATGGCTGGTTGGTCGCCGTGGGCAAAAAAACCCTATCAATACGTTTTCTGATGTCGCCGCAAGCGAAGGTAAATCACGCAGTTGGGGTATTGTCGGTGCGACTGGTATTTTAGGTGGCTTTTTAATCTTATCGTTTTATAGTGTCATCGGTGGTTGGGCGCTTAATTACATCACCAAAGTTGGCTCAGGCAGCTTTGCCGGACAAGACGGTGACTCTGTAGCGGCAACCTTTGATGCGATGTTGGCGTCAGCTGGCACCTTGACAATTTGGCATACGGTTTTCATGGCAATCACCGCTTTAATCGTCGGTGTTGGTGTCACGAAAGGTATTGAAAACACTGCCAAAGTGCTTATGCCTTTACTGGGTGTGATTTTATTCGTGATTGTTGGTTACAACGTCATGAATGGCGGTTTTGGCCAAGCGGTGAACTACCTGTTTGCGCCAGACCTTAGTAAGTTAAATGGCGATGTGATGCTAGCGGCGCTTGGTCATGCTTTCTTTACCTTATCTATCGGTATGGGCATCATGGTGGCTTATGGCTCTTATTTGGGTCGTGATGTCAATCTATTAAGCACGGCGCGTACCGTTGTTATTCTAGACACTGTCATTGCTTTAGCGGCTGGTTTGGCTATTTTCCCAATTATCTTTAACAACGGTCTTGATCCTGCTTCAGGTCCTGGTCTTATCTTTGTCAGTTTGCCTATTGCTTTTGGTAGCATGGGCGCCGGTACCATCATTGGTACGTTGTTCTTCTTATTGATTACCTTTGCCGCTGTGACTTCTTCAATCTCATTACTTGAGCCAACGGTTGAGCTGTTAGAAGAGCGTACGCCAATGAGCCGTACCGTATCGACCATCGTCGCTAGTATCGCGGTTTGGTTATTAGGTATCGCAGCTTTGTTGTCATTCAATCTATGGAGCGACTTTACCATCATGGGTAATGGTATTTTTGATGCTCTGGACAAATTAACCAGTAAATTCATGTTACCTTTAACCGGTCTTGCCGCGATTATCTTTGTCGGTTGGAAAATGGATCAACGTAGCATTCAGCAAGAGCTTGGATTATCTAATGGTACCTGGCAATTATGGCAAATCATTGCTAAATTCGTCGCGCCGATTGCTGTACTGATTGTTTTTGTGTCCACATTAATGAGCTAATAGATTGCCTATTACCTATTAATAGTATTAGGGCGTGTTGAACATT
>NZ_DJUD01000019.1:0-43471 GCF_002439405.1 Psychrobacter sp. UBA6291
CGTCACGCTCTGGCTCTGGGATGTAGGTGTCTAGGATGCCTAGTAGTTCTACAACGGCTGGTTGGCCGTATTGACCTTCGTCGCCTTTAAGGGCTTGGGTAGCTGAACCTTTTACGATTGGGGTGTCGTCACCTGGGAAGTCGTAGTCGTTAAGAAGTTCACGAACTTCCATTTCTACTAGCTCAAGCAATTCTTCGTCATCAACAAGGTCACATTTGTTCATGAAGACGATGATGTACGGTACGCCAACCTGACGTGATAGCAGGATGTGCTCACGGGTTTGTGGCATAGGGCCGTCAGTTGCTGATACGACTAGGATTGCGCCGTCCATTTGGGCTGCACCGGTGATCATGTTTTTAACATAGTCGGCGTGACCTGGGCAATCAACGTGGGCGTAGTGACGGGTTGGGGTGTCATATTCTACGTGTGAGGTGTTGATGGTGATGCCACGTGCTTTTTCTTCTGGTGCGCTATCGATAGCGGCGTAGTCTTTGGCTTCGCCACCAGAGGTGATTGCGGCTACGGTTGCGATAGCGGCGGTTAATGTTGTTTTACCGTGGTCAACGTGTCCGATGGTACCGACGTTGACGTGTGGCTTGCTGCGTTCAAACTTGGCCTTTGCCATGGGTATTTCCTCTTTATTTGGGGTCAAGTAGTTAACTGCTAAACATGCACAAGTTAAGGGATACCGACCACATTAAGATAATTGTTAAAAGGTTGCACATACTAATGTGCAGATATTATAAGAAAATCGCGACCAATAACAAGTCTTTTAACAAGTTATTGGCGGATTCTTCACTGACAATATAAAGATATGCTTTATATTGTCATTTTATGAGCGCTATTTACTCGTCGTCATCTTTAGAGTTGTACTTAGAGATGATGGTTTCTGCAACTGATTTTGGAATCTCAGCGTATTTTTGGAATTCCATAGAATACGTTGCACGGCCTTGCGACATCGAACGCATCTGTGTGGCATAACCAAACATTTCTGCTAATGGTACTTCTGCACGAATCTGCTTTGTGCCACCAGGAAGATCTTCCATACCTTGAACCATACCACGGCGGCGGTTTAAATCGCCCATGATATCGCCCATGTAGTCTTCAGGCGTTTCAACTTCTACTTTCATAATAGGTTCAAGTAGCGCTGGGTTTGCTGCCATGAAGCCTTTACGGAATGCAATAGAACCAGCCATTTTAAATGACAACTCATCCGAGTCAACATCATGGTAAGAACCATCATACAAGGTTGCTTTAACGCCAACCACTGGGTAGCCTGCAAGTACGCCGTTTTTCATGCGCTCTTGGATACCTTTGTCAACTGCGCCATGATACTCTTTTGGTACCACACCACCGACAACCTCTTCAGCGAATTCGTACATAACATCGCCTGCGGGATCAAGAGGCTCAAGACGTAACCAAACGTGACCGAATTTACCACGACCACCAGTCTGACGTACGAATTTACCTTCTTGCTCAACTACGTTACGGATGGTTTCACGATAAGCAACCTGCGGCGCACCGATGTTTGCTTCAACGTTAAACTCACGCTTCATACGGTCAACAAGAATCTCTAGATGCAGCTCACCCATACCACTGATGATGGTCTGACCAGATTCTTCGTCAGTATGGACGCGGAATGATGGATCTTCTTTTGCCAAACGGCCCAAAGCAATAGACATTTTTTCTTGGTCAGCTTTGGTCTTAGGTTCAACCGCTAGAGAGATAACTGGATCTGGGAATTCCATACGCTCTAGCGTGATGACGTTATTTTCGTCACATAGCGTATCACCAGTAGTGACGTCTTTCATACCAACTAAGGCTGCAATATCACCCGTGCTGATTTCTTGTAGCTCTACCTGAGCATCTGCCATCATCTGAACGATACGGCCAACACGCTCGCGCTTCATTTTAACAGGGTTATAAACGCTACTACCTTGTTTTAGAACACCTGAATACACACGAACGAAGGTTAAGTTACCAACGAACTTATCGTTCATGATTTTGAACGCTAGTGCTGCGAACGGCGCGTCATCAGAGGCTTCACGCGTACCTTCAGTTTCGTCTTTGTCGTCAAGGATACCGCGGATAGCAGGTACGTCCATTGGCGCAGGTAGATACTGAATAACGGCGTCCAACATCTTTTGTACACCTTTGTTTTTAAAGGCAGTACCACAAAGAAGTGGAATGATTTCGTTGTCGATGGTCAATTGACGAATAGCGTCGTTGATTTGCTCTACCGTCAATTCGCCATTTTCAAGATACTCATTCATGAGTTCTTCTGAGGCTTCAGCAGCGTTTTCTACTAGATACTCACGGTACTCTTCCGCTTTTTCTTGTAGTTCAGTTGGGATTTCGCGCTCTTCGTACTTCATCCCTTGAGACGCTTCGTCCCAATAGATAGCTTTCATGGTCACAAGATCCACAACGCCTTCAAAGTCGTCTTCTTTACCAATTGGAATAACCAACGGCACTGGCTTGCCGCCTAGACGAGTTTTGATTTGTTCTACCACACGGTAGAAATCAGCACCAACACGGTCCATTTTGTTAATGAACGCTAAGCGTGGTACTTTATATTTGTTTGCTTGACGCCATACGGTTTCAGACTGTGGCTGAACCCCGCCTACCGCGCAATAAACCATACAAGCACCATCAAGAACACGCATAGAACGCTCAACTTCAATCGTGAAGTCAACGTGACCTGGGGTGTCAATGATGTTGATACGGTGTTCAGGGAACTGCTTTGCCATACCTGACCAAAAACAAGTCGTCGCCGCAGAAGCAATGGTAATACCGCGCTCTTGTTCTTGCTCCATAAAGTCCATGGTAGCTGCACCATCATGGGTTTCGCCAAGCTTGTGGCTAACACCGGTATAGAACAAAACACGCTCAGTAGTGGTCGTCTTACCAGCATCAATGTGCGCTGAGATACCAATATTGCGATAGCGCTTTAGGGGAGTTTTACGAGCCATAGTGTTTTCCTAGGGAAATTCGTGTATATATTAATGTGTTGTATCTCTACCTCATACTCTATGACAAAGCCATGAGACCATGAACTTTGTTATATTACTTACTGTTTATTGGGCCAAATACGGACAAAAAAAGAGCAAATATTAAGAATAGTGCGGTAACAAATTTAGGAGACTTTTTTAAGCGGTGCATATTTTTTGCAGGCTTTATGAAAAAGCATCCCTTACAAAACAGCATCTTGACAGATGTCCGCCATCTAAATTGTTTAATACATTCTCAGCTTTTGAGGAAAAATTAAACAACCCAATAATGATGGCGGCAATCAATAGAATAAATCAACAATATTAGGATTAACTGTTCGAAACAGTTAATCCTAAGCATTTAAACCAGTTTAAAAAAACCAGCTTAGAAGCGGTAATGAGAGAATGCTTTGTTGGCATCTGCCATGCGGTGAACTTCGTCACGCTTTTTCATAGCATTACCTTTACCGTCAGCAGCATCATTCAATTCGCCTGCAAGACGCAAAGCCATTGATTTTTCAGAACGCTTAGCAGCAGCTTCAGCTAACCAACGCATAGCCAAGGCAGTACGACGGGAGGGACGTACTTCCATTGGTACTTGATAAGTTGCACCACCAACACGGCGAGCTTTTACTTCGACCATTGGGCGGACATTTTCTAAAACTTCTTCAAAGAAAGCGACTGGATCTTCGATGTTGCGCTTTTGGCCTACTGTCTCAAGAGCACCATAAACGATACGCTCAGCAGTAGATTTTTTACCATGACTCATGACATGGTTGATGAATTTTGCAACAGTTTGGCTACCAAACTTAGGATCCGGTAGGATCTCACGGGCAGCAACGACGCGACGTCTTGGCATAATAATAATCCTTTTCTTCAGGAGTGTCTGACATTCACAACCTCGCACCAATTACTATTGGATGGCGTTATATCGAGTTGTCAGTCAGCCTTACTGCATGGCGGTATGTTATAGTGTCAATTAACAACTTAAAAATACAGCTAACACCAGTCCCATGCACAGTTAATGGGTGATACAAATCAGCTTATTTAATAGCAATTAGCTATTAAACCTTAGGCTTCTTCGCACCATATTTAGAACGACCTTGCTTACGGTCTTTTACGCCTGCGCAGTCAAGTGCACCGCGGACGGTGTGATAACGTACACCTGGTAGATCTTTCACACGACCACCACGGATTAGAACAACACTGTGCTCTTGTAGGTTATGACCTTCGCCGCCGATGTAGCTTGATACTTCATAGCCTGAAGTCAAACGTACACGACATACTTTACGCATGGCTGAGTTAGGTTTTTTAGGGGTAGTAGTATATACGCGAGTACATACACCACGGCGTTGTGGGCACGCTTCCAACGCAGGAACTTTTGACTTTTCCTTGATGGTTTTGCGACCTTTACGAATCAATTGGTTAGTTGTTGCCATAAGGCATCCTTCTCCCGTTTGGTATAAAACAAAAAAATGGGCTAATGCGCCAGCAATCTGACATTAACGACAGACTTCGGAACACCCATTTTTAGGACAGTGTATTATAAAGAGTTGTTGCTGCTATTTCAACCACTTATGAGCGGTTGTCCTTTACAACATTCGATAGATGTGCATGAGCAAAGATTGTAGCAGACTTAACGGTAAGCAACAGATTTTAAGATGAGCAATTGTTTCATTGCAAGATGGTAAAATCGATGTTTCCTATTAATGGAGTTGGTTGTTTATTTTTCAAGGCAAAGTTTGAATTTTAGATACTTTTTTAGCCTTAAAACCCCTTCACAAAAAAGACATTCTCATAAATAAAGACATACTCATAAAAAAGGCATAAGCCGATTTATATCAGCTTCTGCCTTCATACAGTAAACTATAGTTACACCACTATAGACTAAAACGTTAATCTTTTTTACTTGCCTGAGCTTTTTTGTAGTTTTCATCTACTGACTCTTCATCAGTGGTTTTTGACACCGGCTCTGAGGCGGCTTTTACTTCGCTTTCTGTTTGGTCAGCTTTAGATTTATCGTTGTCAGTCTTAGATTTGCTGTTTTCAGCTTTGGTCTTATTGTCTTTAGCCTTATCTGTGTCTTTTTTTGCATTGTCAGATTTAGGGCTTTGTTCTTCATTCTTACTGTCGGTACTTTTCTTCACCTGCGCTTCGCTACTGCTATCGTCAGTAATGGCGCGGTTAGCAAGTTTGGCTTCTGGTGCAAATGTCGCTTGTGCCACGCCGATCACCTCATCAATCAGCTGGCTGTTGTAGCGCATACCAACGATGACGGCAGTGGCTGGTAAAAAGCGGCGTACCCATGATAAGTTGATGTTATCTAAGTTAATGCCAACTTGGCTGGCAATATTATCTACTTGTTCGGCATAAAAATTGACGTTTTTATTTTTCAGACCAAGGTTTTTAAGCTCATTATGCAAACCATTGCTTTGCGCATTATCAAGCAAGCCTTTACCAATACCAATACCCGCTAATAAAGCCTGCTTCTCTTGCATTTTGCTCAAATCGGCACTTGCCAGTAATTGATAAGCCATTTTGACGCCTTGCTTACCAGTCAATGGCTTATTATAAATAGCGCCTAACTGATAAACAGTACGTAATGAGACAAGTAATAACCACAAAGTATCAGCAAGTAAGCCTGGTAGGCCTGCTAACCCTGTTAAGCCGCCCAATGTCGCCAAAGCACGGTTTTGATTGGCGATATCCGTTGCTAGAGCATAACGCTCTTCGTCATCTAAGTTTGCAATATTGGCGAAGCGATGCTGATTTGGCAGGTCAATCTGACTCCAATTGGACGCAAGCTTGGCAATCTGCGCAAAAGCACCATCGACCGTCGAATCAAACAAACTGTTTGGCACTATTTTCTTGGCATATTTGCCATAAGTAGCAAAGCGCGTACCCAGTAACTGTTGGGTGGCTTTTAAGGTTTGCTCGCGAAACAAATCCTGCTGATAGTCTTCATCGCCGAGATTTACTGTTTTAAATTGGCGCGGTTTGCCGCTTTTGGCATTGACGCTATCAATCATTGCGCCCATACGTTCCAAATTACCACGAGTAAAAGAACCAACGCTGCTGATGCCTTTAAATAGTGTGCTAGGCTTTGCCATCTTTATATCCTTAATGTGATGAGTGTTTGTTATTAATATTATTTGTAAGAGCTATTTAACAGAACTTTGCAAATTGACTGCTATTTTAGCCAACGCTTACGATAAATGTCAGTGCCAACAATGTTATCACTATCGTCAATTTTGTATCAAAAAGTATCGCTTATCTTAAACCATACATGGCGTCAGCATATATTAAATGCGTCTTAGCTGAAAATAATTTTTACTATGTTAACGGAAATTCTACTGCCATTGCTGCTTTAACACGGCCAAAAACTTTATCTGCTTTGATAATAAGTTCATTTAAAAATAAAGACCATTTTGGCGTTATTTTACACTTACGCCAAGATTTTAAACCGTTGATACGTTATTATATGCCATCACTCAAAGTACAGTTGTACTTTTATTTATCGAACAGCATTTAAGCAGCCTATTGTAGGTTTTGCGCACTAAAATGACTGTCAAATAAGCATTTAAAAGCGATTGTTAAAGGTCATTATCAAAAAATCGTTACTCATAAGGAATAGAATATGCGCCGCGTTGTTATCACTGGAGCAGGGATTGTCTCTTGTATCGGACATGATTTGGCGACTGTCACCGATGCTCTTAAACAAGGGCGCTCAGGTATTACGTTCAATGAATCGTATGCTGAGCACAACTTTAAATCACAGGTTAGCGGTAGTATTGATCAAGCAGAACTTGATACCTCGGGCATTGACCGTAAATTGAAGCGTTTTTTTAGTGATGCCAGCCTTTATGCTTATGTCAGCGCGTTAAACGCCATTGAGCAATCAGGCTTGCCCCTTGAGACTATTAACAATAACCCGCGCGTGGGTGTGGTCGCAAGCTCGGGCGGTGCGTCAACTGAAAACATCGTCAATGCCGTCGATGCAATGCGTGAAAAAGGTTTGCGCGGTGTCGGTGCGATGGCAGTACCAAAAACCATGGGCAGCTCGGTATCAGCGGCGCTTGCAACAGGGTTAAAAATCCAAGGGATTTCTTATTCATTGAGCTCTGCGTGCGCAACATCGACGCATTGTATTGGTCATGCCGCCGAGCTTATCCAGCTAGGCAAAGCCGATGTCATACTTGCGGGCGGTAGTGAAGCGGAGCATTGGACGCAGTCGTGTATGTTTGATGCGATGGGTGCGGTTAGTACGCAGTATAATGACACGCCAGCCCTTGCTTCTAGAGCCTACGATAAAGACCGCGATGGCTTTGTGATTGCCGCAGGCGGCGCGATGGTGGTGGTTGAAAGTCTTGAGCACGCCCAAGCGCGCGGTGCCAATATATTAGCCGAAATCGTCGGTTATGGCGCAAGCTCCGATGGTGCTGAAATGGTCGCTCCAAGTGGTGAAGGCGCTGTTCGCTGTATGCAGCTTGCCCTTGCCGAAGCAGGTTTAGAGAGCGTTGACTACATCAATAGCCACGGCACCAGTACGCCGCTAGGAGATGTGACTGAGCTTAAAGCTATTGCCAAAGTGTTTGGTGATGATGTCAGTCAAGTCCCTGCTATCAGCTCAACCAAATCAATGACCGGTCATAGCTTGGGTGCCGTCGGCGCGCAAGAATTGATTTATTGCTTACTGATGCTACAAGAAGGCTTTATTGCCCCAAGTATCAATATTACAGAATTGGACCCTGCTGCCAAAGGCTTTGATATTGTCACTGAAAAGCGTGACGTTGCGCTTAAAACGCTTATGAGCAATAGCTTTGGCTTTGGTGGTACTAACGCCACTCTTATTATTAAAAAGTTTGTTGCTTAACTATGCCTCTAGCACCGCCTGTTAAAACTGAGCAGACAGCATCTGTCCCATCGCCAGCTACTCAACCTAGCTGGCGTTTTGGTGGGCTAACTGCTGCCGAATTAATGCCCCATCTACAGCGTTACTTATATGTACAAAATCCTAACGCAAACTGGCAACTGGTTTGGCTGAATAACGATGGCCGACCCATAATTGGTGTATTACCAAAAATGAGCTGGTCGGTTTATCCTCTTTCTAATGATGCAGCAAACTCTAATAAGCCAGCGCCTATTTATAAAGTTATAAGAACTTACCGTGGTGGTTTAGATAGCCATGATAAAAACGATCAAGCGATTACTAGCGCCTATATGAGTTATAGCGACTGGCAAGAGGATTTAATTGCTTATAGTCAAGCTTATGACATAGATGATACTTGTGATAACAATTGCTCCTCGACTACAGAAATCGAGCAGCAGCCAAGTTATCAGCATGGCTTGATAGGCTTTATTGGTTATGATATTGCCGCTTATGAGCTTAGCCCAAACGCGCGAATAGAGCTAGCAGCGCAGCCTTGTGCCGCCTTAGGGCATTATGATATTTATCTAACGCCAAATGCTGAGCAAGCGAGCTGGCAGCTCACTATAAAAGACAGCGTCACTGATACTGATAACGAACAGAAAACTGCGCTCGTCACACAACTTATCTCTTACTTATTTAAATTGGACAGTAAATTATCTAAGCAAAATTTAGAAAAACCAGCATTTGAAACGTCCTATAAAACCACGCCTTTATTACTAAATGCACAATGGAGTAAGCGAGATTATCAGCAAGCCTTTGATAAAACGCAAACCTATCTGCAACAAGGTGACTGCTATCAAATCAATCTCACCCAAGCGTGGCAAGGTTCTTTTAATCAAAGTCCTCATGATAATATTACACCGATGCTTATTGATTACTTACCTGCCTTGCATCGTAATACCCAAGCACCGTTTGCAGGATATTTAGCGGTTAATCATGTTGATAGTGAAATAAGCGCTGATACGCAAGACTATCAATTTGAATTGTTAAGCTGCTCGCCTGAACTATTTTTTACCTTTGATAAAGACGATACTACTGGCAAACACCATATACGCACCAAGCCTATTAAAGGGACGATGCCGCGCGGGTTAAATACTGCACAAGACAACGCTTATAAACAGCAGCTTATCGATAGCGAAAAAGACCGTGCCGAAAATGTCATGATTGTTGATTTATTGCGCAATGATTTGGGTAAATATGCCAAGATTGGCAGCGTCAAAGTGCCGCAATTATTTGCGATTGAAAGCTTTAGCAATGTGCATCATATGGTCAGCACCATCACCGCTGAGCTAAAGACAGCTACCCATCCGCTCAAAGTATTGTTTGGCAGTTTACCTGCTGGCTCTATCACTGGTACACCAAAAAAACGTGCCGTTGAAATCATCTCAGAGCTAGAAGGTGCCGCGCGCGGTGCGTATTGCGGCACCCTTGGCTATATGAACTTTGATGGTAGCGGTCAATGGAATGTATTAATTCGTACTTTGCAAGCCAATACCTTATCGAATGATAAGTCAGAACAAGAAAGACATGTCAGCTTATGGGCAGGCGGTGGTATCACGGTTGCTTCTGATTGCAATGCTGAATATCAAGAATGTTTGGATAAAGTCGGCAACCTGTTAGGCGTTTTAGCTCAAAACAATATAAAGCAATAAACTTACGCTTTATCTAAAAGGCAAATTAAAAACCAATAGAAAGCCTGCTTAACATAACGTTAGCAGGCTCTTTTATTTATATAACTTGTTGTTTTGGCTTTACATTATTAAGGTATTACTCAGTAACGCTTTCAGCCTCTGTTTGTAGCGATTTTAAGGCATCAATCAAACGCTTATTCTGCGCTGCCGTACCAACAGTAATACGCAAGTACTCATTGATGCGCGGTTTCTCAAAATGACGCACAATGATACCTTGCTCGCGTAAATCAGCTGCCACACCTTTGGCATCGCCGTTTTTTGGACGCGCAAAGACAAAGTTGGCGTGCGATGGTAACACCTCATAATCGAGCGCTATAAGATCAGCGCTGAGCGCTTGGCGTAAATCAATGACTTGCTGACAGGTCTGGGTAAAATATTCGACATCTAAGACACTTGCGGTTGCTCCTGCTTGCGCCAACTTATCGAGCGGATAGCTATTAAAGCTATTTTTCATACGCGTCAGTGCTTCGATTAACGAGGCATTACCAAACGCCATACCGACCCGTAAACCGGCAAGCGAGCGTGATTTTGAAAAAGTTTGCGTGACAAGGATGTTATCGCAGTCATTGATTAGGCTAATCGCCGACACTTCTGCATCTGAATCATTTTCTTGTTTCTGCGCAAAATCGATATAAGCTTCGTCAATCACAACCACTGAGTTTGAATGCTCGCCAGCAAGTTTACGAATATCAGCAAGCGATAACAGCATACCCGTTGGCGCATTTGGGTTAGCAATAATGATACCGCTACAAGGCTGACGATAAGCATCAGGGCTGATACTAAAATCGGCTTCTAGGGCGATTTGTACCAACTCAATACCAAAGGTATGAGCGTAAACCGGATAAAAACTATAGCTAATATCAGGCGCTAAAATAGGGCGCTCTTTTAAGAAAAAGCTGGCAAATACCAATGCCAATACTTCATCAGAACCATTACCGACAAACACTTGATTGATATCAAGGTTATATAACTCTGCTAATGCGGCACGCAAATCATCCGATTCAGGCGCAGGATATAAACGCAGCTCATCGGCTTGCTGCGCTAAGACTTTTGCGATGGCCTCGCCGACTTTTGGTGACGGCGGAAATGGGTTTTCATTGGTATTTAATTTGCACAAATTTTCATGCTGAGGCTGCTCGCCAGGGACGTAAGGTGACAGATTTCGCGCTTTAGATGACCAAAGTCTGGTGTCTATCTTTAACTCACTCATAAGTTATCCTACTCATTAGCCACATAAATGATTAAACGTAAATATTAAAATTAGCTTATTAAAACTCAACTACCTAACTGGATTATTAACTATCTTTTTGGTAGCGATAGCGGGCTGAGCGCGCATGGGCTTCTAAGTCCTCGCGCTGCGCTAAAATATCCGCCGTCGCAGCCAGTGGTTTACTACCCGCCTCACTACAATAAATAATCGAGGATTTCTTTTGGAAGTCATAAACACCGAGCGGAGAAGAAAAGCGCGCGGTACCAGAGGTCGGCAACACATGGTTGGGACCGGCACAGTAATCGCCAATCGCTTCAGGTGTATGACGACCCATAAAGATAGCGCCCGCATGACGAACCTCATTTAGCAGTGCATCAGGATTATCTACAGACAGCTCTAAATGCTCAGGGGCAACGCGATTAATCACCGCCATACCTTCCGCGCGGTCTTTGACCAAAATCAGCGCGCCGCGGTTTTTTAGTGAATCACGGGCGATATCGGCTTTTGGCAATTCTGCTAAGGCTTTTTCAATTTCCTCTGCTACTTCTTCTAACTGCTCTCTACTTGTCGTGACAAAGATAGCTTGGGCAATACAGTCATGCTCCGCTTGCGATAACAAATCCATCGCCAACCAATCGGCTCGATCTTGTGCCTCTCCTTCTGCATAGACCAATACTTCAGAAGGACCGGCAATCATATCAATCCCAACTTGACCAAATACCGCCCGCTTCGCTGCAGCGACATATTTGTTACCAGGACCTGTGATTTTATCTACGGCTGGTATGGTCTCGGTACCATAAGCTAAGGCAGCAACCGCTTGTGCTCCGCCAATGGTAAAGACGCGGTCAACTTTTGCCAAATGCGCCGCTGCCAACACTAATGGATTGAGCACGCCCTTTGGCGCTGGCACCACCATGATTAGCTCGGCAACGCCAGCCACTTTAGCAGGAATCGCATTCATCAATACCGAAGATGGATAAGAGGCCAAACCGCCGGGCACATAAATACCGACACGATCAAGCGGCGTGACTTTTTGACCTAAACGATTGCCAAGCTCATCTTCATATTGCCAAGTTTCTTGCACTTGGCGCTCATGGAATGTTTGCACGCGTGTCGCTGCTGTCATTAACGCCTTTTTTACCTCATCATCAAGATTGGCAAACGCGTCAGCAAGCGCTTGTTTAGACAGCTCTAACTCTTGTATCGCCTTCGCGGGATGCTGATCAAACTCTTGGGTCAACGCCAATACCACGCTGTCGCCACCATGACGTACCTTTGCAATGATATCATCAACGGTTTTTAATAACTCAACATCGTTGACGGTTTCAAAAGCGAGAAGCTGGGTCAATTGACTGTCAAAATCAGCATCTTGGGTACTTAGTTGGCGCATGACTGAATCCTATAGGTGAGCATAAAAGTCGGCTATAAAAAAATATTTTGGATAAAAGAGCAAATAAGAAAAGTTTGGTGGGTCTGCTTATTTCCGCTTATTTGTACTTATTCTTAGTTATCTCACTCAGATTATACTGAGCTTTTATTTTCTAGCAAGCAAATACAACAAAACCAGTTTAGCACGCTATATCTATCCTAGAGCGCCAAACTGGTTTAAATTTTTGTATAGTCATGCTTGATATTATCAATGATTGCTAACGTTTAATAACAGTATTTTATCAATACTGAATAAACGCTCATTTAAGAAGCGCTAGCAATACTGTTTTTAAAACTGTCTAAAATCGGCTCAAGCAGGGCAAATTTACGCTTGTAGCTGACTTGATTGACGATAAGGCGTGACGATACATCACAAATATGGTCGCGCGCTTCAAGCCCATTGGCGCGCAGCGTATTACCCGTATCGACGACGTCAACAATCAAATCGCCCAGACCAACCAATGGCGCAAGCTCCATCGAACCATACAGCTTAATCACATCGACTTGCTGACCTTGGCTGGCAAAGTAAGCGCGGGCAACATTGACGTATTTGGTCGCGATACGCAGACGACGATTTGGCAGCGGCGCACCTTTCACACCAGCGGTCATCAGCTTACACTGGGCAATCTGTAAATCGAGCAATTCATAAACGTGATTGGCGCCATGCTCAAGCAGCACATCTTTACCCGCCACGCCAAAATCAGCAGCGCCGTGTTCAACATAGGTTGGTACGTCACTGGCGCGTAAAATTAATACGCGTACATTTGGGTTAGAAGTTGGGAAAATAAGCTTGCGCGACGCTTCAGGGTCTTCTAGTAATTCAACACCAGCAGCGCGCAGTAAAGGCATCGTCTCTTCTAAGATACGACCCTTTGATAGCGCCAGTGTCAAACCTGAAAACGCCTCATTTACTTCGTTTAATAAACCATCATTTGGTAAGCTGTTACTTGCTTCAGTCATAATGACTCGTGTCCGTGTACAGTTAGCTGCCTTAGTTAACAGGCATTATTAATTTGTTATATGTCCATACTAATAACAATGGTTAGTGAATCAATTTAGTCATTAGTATTAATACGCTCAATATTGACCCCAAGCGCGCGCAGTTTTTCTTCGACGTGCTCATAGCCACGATCAATATGGTAAATACGATCAATCAAGCTCTCGCCTTCAGCAGAAGCCGCCGCCATGACCAGTGACATCGACGCGCGCAAATCTGTTGCCATCACTGGCGCCGCAGTAAAGTGCTCGACGCCTTTAACCACAGCTGTATGACCGTCTACTTGAATGGAGGCGCCCAAGCGGTTGAGTTCTGGCACATGCATATAGCGATTTTCAAAGATATTTTCGATAAAGGTGCTGGTACCGTCAGCGAGGCAGGCAATCGCCATGACCTGCGCTTGCATATCGGTTGGAAAACCTGGATGTGGCTGGGTACGAATATTGACTGGTAGTGGGCGACCTTGCATTTGCGCGCGAATCCAATCATCGCCTGTAGTGATAATCGCTCCCATGTCTTCAAATTTTTCTAACACAGGCGCCAATAAAAGTGCCGAAGTGTTTTTGGTCAGCACATCACCGCGCGTCATCAAAGCACCGGCAAGATAGGAGCCGGTTTCGATACGATCGGGTACGACTGAATATTCACAGCCATGCAAGCGCTCAACGCCTTCGATGGTCATGGTTGCCGTACCAATACCGCTGATTTTAGCACCCATCGCTACCAGCATATTGGCCAAATCGACCACTTCTGGCTCAAGCGCACAGTTACCGAGTACGGTCGTGCCTTTTGCCAATGCCGCGGCCATAATAACGTTTTCCGTACCGCCAACCGTCACCATATCAAATGAAAAATTACAACCGATAAGCTTGCCGCCTTTTGGCGCTTGGGCTTTGACATAACCATTTTCGACGCTTATCTCAGCACCCATGGCTTCAAAGGCTTTTAGATGCTGGTCGACAGGACGTGAGCCGATGGCACAGCCGCCCGGCAAAGACACTTCGGCTTCGCCAAAACGCGCCAGCAAAGGGCCTAAAACCAAAATCGAGGCGCGCATGGTTTTGACCAAATCATAAGGCGCATAAAAATTGTCGATATTCTTGGTATCGCAAACGACAGTGTGACCCTGCTTTTGAATATCAATGCCCATGCCAGCGATCAATTCAATCAAGGTGCGCACATCTTGTAACGATGGCACGTTGTGCAATGTCGTTGGGGTCTCGGCCAAAATCATAGCAGCGAGTAACGGCAGAGCGGCATTTTTGGCGCCTGAGATGGTGACTTCCCCTACGATACGACTGCTACCGGTGATTAAAAATTGATCCATAAAGGTGACAACCTAGCGATAAGTATAAAAAATATGAAAAACCAGAAATGATAAAACCAGCAATATCCATTGCCGGTGCGACAAATCCTAGTCATAAAAAAGGCTTAGCCTTGCGATTGCACTTCCCATTCGGCAGGCGTCAATGCTTGAATATTAAGCGCATGAATATCACCGCTAGCAATTTTGTCATTGACCAATGCGTAAACGGACTGCTGACGTTGTACTGCGCGCTTGCCTTCAAAACTGGCGTCAACCACCCGTACATCAAACTTGGTACCTTGATTGGCAGCTTGAATAAAAGCATCAGGAAAGTGAGTTTGTAAAAATGCAATCAAATCGTCAGCGTTCATGCTCATAGAATATTCTGCCTTAAAGGTTTAATAGGTGGATATAAAGTTAGCCATTATAACAAGAGTTTGACCATCTTACAGTACTGTCTTCTACAACTGTCTTTAACTATTGCAGTGTTAACTATTATAGCGTTTTATCCAAATAGCTGAGCACTTGCGCACGCACGTCATTGACCCAGCGTAAAGGTGGCGCCATCGCCCCGATGCTGGTGGCATGACTGGCACCTGCGATTTCGCCTGTTTCAACCTTAACGCCTGCCGCTTTTAACGCCTGTGTCATTTTAAGGGTATTGCTTATATGAACGACTTTGTCTTTTTCAGCAGTTAATAATAAATATGGCGGCTGCGCACCTTTAATATTACGGTCTGGCATGATGTTATCGGGCGTGGCGTTTGCCCCAAAAGCGCTGGCACTACTGAATTTACGAAAGTCATAACTATAAGGCCCTGCAATACCAATCACAGCGCTAATATCGTTTGGTTTCACCCCATACGGCGCTAAAAAATCTTCATTAGCGACGGCAGCAACCGCGTTAAATGCGCCCGCAGAATGCCCTATCACCGCCAAGCGCTTGGGGTCAGCATGCAGACTTTCGGCATTCTTATAACTCCACGCGATAGCCTGCGCCGTATCTTCTACATAATCAGGATAAACGTGCTCAGGCGCTTTACGATAGTTAATCACTGCCGTGACATAGCCTGCTTGTGCCAGACTCTGACCAACAAAGGCGTATTCATCTTTACTGCCGCTTTCCCACGAGCCGCCATGGACGAAAATCACCATCGGATAACTGTGGTTAATTGGGTTATCAGCAGTCGCTTTTTTTGACTGCATGGCTTTTGCTAAAGGTTTGGGATAATAAATATCTAAATCCTGCAAAGGCTTGTCGCCATACAAGATATTTTTACTGACACCAACGCCGCCATTTGAGGTGATACCATTCACAACAGCCAGTGCCGATAACGCTTGTGCTTGCTGAGTCGCAAGCGCAATACCGCCGACAGCCAATGCTGCCGTCACACCGACGCTGATAGGTTTAGGTAGGCGATTTTTTCTTGGTGCAGGCTGTACGGTTGCTTTACTTAAATCCTTCATCGCCAGTATTCCTATTATAAGCTTGTCGTTGGGTCATAGTTGATTAAAACTCAATAGTAGAGTCACGGCTTTTTCATGTTTTATTATTTTAATTAGCGCGTTTTTGGCTAAAGCCACACTTCTACTTTTTACGTTTTATATCTTACTGGCAGACTGGGGGTTTATCGTTCTGTTCCTGTTATGAGTGTTTAGGTTTCTTGTGTTTATTAGCGAGACAAGACTTTTGATAAAGGTAAACATAGCAACTTGATAATGGCAACTTAATGACAGCTAATTAACGGGCGCGCCATTCTCGTCGACGATAATCGGAGTAGCATTGATGGCTGGTGGCTCTACCGCACTTGTAACCTCAGGTACTGCCCGACTATTGAACGCTGGCCCTCTGGTAGGATTGGCCAAATTCTCTTCATACATGATATCGTCCTCGCCTATCTTCACCCCTCTATCGTCAACGACGGTGGTCAGCAGCACCAGCTCTGTAATGCCGACAGTATTATTGGCAATATCAATCAGGTGGCTTTGCTGCGTCGGCGTCATGCGACCCATAATATAAACCACGCCATCATTGGTGACCGCCTTTATTTGCGAGGCTTTCACACCGTTACTAGAGGCTATTTTTGCCAGTAGTTTGGAGGTAATATAACCATCGTGAACGGTTGAGCTATAGCCCCTTGAGGCGCTCACATTAAGCTCATTATAAACATGACGAACATCTGGCATAGAGCCAACCACTTTTTCAATTTCTGTCTTAATTTCTTGCGTTGGCACCTCACCGGTGAGTAGCACCTCACTATTAAAACTATCAATGCTCATACGGCTGATTTGCTGCAAATTTTCTTGCAGACCATAGACGTTAATCTTGACGGTATGCTCGATACTGCGGTCGAGCAGGCGCTGCGGAATGGTGCGCTCGGTCATCGGTACGCCATACGTTCCTTCTGTACTATTGGTCAGATAGTTGGTGGTACAACCTGTGGCGACGATGCTGGTCAATAGCATAACGCCAATCGCCTTACGGCGTGATGAACCAAAAATAGCAGTGCACAAATGCATCCGTGTCATGATTTACCTCTTAGAACATGATGTAGTGATTAACTGGTGAGTAGCTGGTAATTAATAGTGTGACGCTTGATAATAATGGTGATAGCTTTATGTAGTTAATGACTTTTTAATGGCGCTACTTTACTGAATATTTACCCGAGGCGTTTAGGCTTTTGGTAACGGTAACTTGATACGCTTATTTATTTTACTTTTTTAGCTGAGTTATCGGGCTTAATTTTTTAAAATACTCACGCTAAAAAAACCTATTACTAAGCCGAGGCAATAAAAGCCCCTTGCAGCCATTCTGGTTGAGTGTTTTTTGACGTCGTTTCTTTAACGTCCCTGCTGTTATTTTTAGTATTGGTATCATAAGCTATCACATCAAACCGGCACTCATAATCATTATATTCAGGATGCTGCTGCAAAAAATAGCGGGCTGCTTTGATAATTTTATACTGCTTACTTTTCGTCACGCTAAGCGCCGCATCACCAAATCCTGAACGCTGCCGCTGCCGCACTTCAATAAATACCAGTATCGACCATGCCTGCCCTTTTTCTAGCATAATTAGATCGAGCTCACCCACTTTTGGTTGTTGCCAATTTTGCGCAATCAATATCAAGCCTTGCGCTTGTAAAAACGCACACGCCTGCTGCTCAAAACGGCTGCCTTGACGCTGGGTCGGCGAAGTCAGGGTTAGAGGTTTGTTATTTACCATCACGGGCTTTTATTATCATGGCTATCGATCAGCGGAACATTTGAGAATTATCATAGCACATCATGCTAAACTAACCACTTTCGCGTTTTCATAATCGCTTTTCATATGCGTTTTTAATGTTCTTTCTTAAGATAATTTCTTAATACTCCGAGGTTTTCATGTCTAGCCCTACCGCGATGCCAGCTTGTCTTTATATCGTTGCCACGCCGATTGGTAATTTAAGCGACATGACACCGCATGCAATCGATGTTTTAAAGCAAGTTGCCATCATTGCCTGTGAAGACACCCGCACCTCAGGCAAACTGTTATCACATTTTGGCATTAATACCAAAGCCAATAAGGTTGAAGATAGCGAAGAAGGAACGGCTTATTATAATAGACATGACGCCGAAAACGAGTCTGATGGCGCTGCCAAACAAAAAGGTCATCATAAGCTTTGGGCGTATCATGAACACAATAGTGCCATTCAAACGCCCAAAATCATTGAGATGATTCAGCAAGGTCATTCGGTTGCGCTGATTAGTGATGCTGGTACGCCGCTGATTAGCGATCCCGGTTATCAATTGGTGCAAGCCGCCCATGCCGCTGGCGTTCGCGTCTCCCCTATTATTGGTGCCTCTGCTGCCATTGCCGCGCTATCGGTTGCAGGATTGCCATCAGACCGCTTTAGCTTTATTGGTTTTTTAGCGTCCAAAACCCACGGGCGCCAAAAACAATTAACAGCGCTCAATTCACGTACCGAAACTTTGATATTTTATGAAGCGCCGCATCGTATTGTCGCTAGCTTAGAAGATATGGCGGCTATATTTGGGGCAAAGCGTGAAGTGACGTTTTGCCGTGAATTGACCAAAACCTTTGAGACCGTGCACAAAAGTACGCTTGGCGAATTGGTCGAATTTGTCAAAGCCGATGACAATCAGCAACGCGGTGAAATCGTCGTGGTCGTCGCCGGGGTAAATATGGCGCAGGATGATAATGATATCAGTATTCACGATAAATTATTGCAGCGTTTATTAGAGGACTTATCGGTTAAAAAAGCCGCCGCCTTGGCAGCTGATATTACAGGCGTTAAGAAAAACGCACTTTATCAACGCCTACTTGAACTGCAAGCAGAATAGTTTTCAGCTAAAAAATATAGGTTAAAAACTGATAAATTTATTGAGGAGAGAAACAGTATGTACGATGTGATGGCGATAGGTAATGCCTTGGTTGACCACGAATATCTGCTGTCAGATGCAGCGCTAGAAGAAACTGACCTGACCAAAGGCAATATGACGCTAGCAGGAATCGAAGAGCAGCAGCAGTTATTGGCATATTTTAAATTGGCAGAGATTAAGCCATCAAAACAAGCGGGCGGCGGCTCAGCGGCCAATGCAATGTATGCCTTTGCAAGTTTGGGCGGCAAACCTTTTTATGCTTGCCGCGTCGGCGATGACAAGCAAGGCGAGTTTTACCTAAAAGACTTGCACGAAGCGGGCGTCGCCACCTCCCCGCAGTCGATTCATGCAGGCGGTGTGACGGGCTCATGTGTGGTAGCAGTGACCGAAGATGGTGAGCGTACCATGCAAACTTTCCTTGGTACCTCAAGCGATATCACCGCTGATAACGTCGATTTTGAAGCATTAACGCAAGCTGGCTGGTTATATTTAGAAGGTTATTTAGCAATGTCAGAAGGTATCCAGCCTGCGATGACCAAACTACGCCAACAAGCCGGTATCCATGGCGCCAAAATTGCCGTCAGCTTTGCTGATCCTGCCGTGGTAAAGTTTGCCAAAGAAGGTTTACTTAATATGCTCGGCAATAAAGTCGCGGTGATATTTTGTAATAGTGAAGAAGCAAAATTATTCACCGATAAAAAACAGCATAAGGCAGCAGCGCGTGCCTTACTTGAGCATTGCCAAACGGCGGTGGTTACCGATGGTCCCAATGGCGCTATCATCGCCCATAAGCCAAATGATGAGTCTGATATTGAAATTTATGAGATTCCGACGCCAGTTGTTACTAATGTTATTGATACCAATGGTGCCGGCGACAACTATTCTGGGGCCTTTTTATATGCTTTATCACAGCATTATAGCTTGCCAGAATGCGGACGACTTGCCAGCGAAATCGCCGCCCAAGTGATTCAGCAATTCGGCCCACGTTTATCATCGCAAGAGTATCAAGATATCTCGCGCCGCGTTTTAACGGTTTAGTGGCTGGATTATTTGATTACTAAAGCGCTAAAATCTAAGTGTCTGAGATGGCGTTTCTAGTTTACTCCTAATAAAAGATAGTGCTGCTGGGATAAATTTTGCGCAGCCTCTGGAGCGACGAAGTCGCACAGCAAGCAAGGAAAATTTGTACCAGTAGCACTTTATAATATTTTCGCGCTTTTATTTAGGATTGCCTACAAAACTTTAGCATCTAATAA
Source organism: Psychrobacter sp. UBA6291 (assembly GCF_002439405.1). Classification (NCBI taxonomy): domain Bacteria; kingdom Pseudomonadati; phylum Pseudomonadota; class Gammaproteobacteria; order Moraxellales; family Moraxellaceae; genus Psychrobacter; species Psychrobacter sp. UBA6291. Next base: position 20,190 of record NZ_DJUD01000019.1, read on the forward strand.
GCAAAAGCCCATGTCATCGGATATGGGCTTTTTAGTATTCATTTATAAAACAAAATAATCGCTCAATTAAACAGCGGCAAGTGCTTGCTCTAAATCAGCTTTGATATCTTCAATGTGCTCAATCCCAATTGACAGACGCACCATATCCGCACTAACACCCGCGTTCTCTAGCTCTTGCTCGTTAAGCTGACGATGGGTCGTGGTCGCTGGATGACAAGCGAGCGACTTAGCATCACCGATATTGACCAAGCGCGTAATCATTTGCAGCGCATCAATAAAGCGCGCGCCTGCTTCGAGGCCACCTTTTACTCCAAAGGTTAAAATAGCGGATGGCGTGCCTTTCATATATTTTTTAGCAAGCTCATGCTCAGGATGGTCTGGCAAACCAGCATATTTTACCCAGGCGACTTTGTCATGGTCGCGTAGATATTCAGCAACTGCTTGGGCGTTTTGGACATGACGCTCCATACGTAAACTTAACGTCTCCATACCTTGCATGATACCGAAGGCATTGAGCGGGCTGATTGCCGCGCCGGTATTACGCAGTGGCGCGACACGAGCACGGGCAATAAATGCCGCTGCGCCGACGTCTTTGACAAAGTTTACGCCGTGATAGCTTTCATCTGGGGTGTTTAATAATGGGAAGCGCTCAGGATAATCGCCCCAAGGGAAAGTTCCGCTATCAACAATCGCGCCACCAATCGAAGTACCAGTACCGCTCATATATTTGGTCAATGAATGAATGACGATATCAGCGCCAAACTCAAATGGACGGCACAGCGCTGGCGTCGCAACCGTACTATCAATCACCACTGGCACGCCATATTCATGGGCGATGTCACTCAGAGCTTGGATATCGACGATATTACCCAATGGATTACCGATACTTTCGGCAAAGACCATTTTGGTTTTATCATCAATTAAATCACGAATCGCTTCAGGGTTTTTATGGTCAAAAAAACGGACTTCGATACCTTGACGCGGCAAAGCATGGGCAAATAAATTATAAGTGCCGCCATATAGCGTTGATACTGCGACGATATTATCACCTGCTTCACAAATGGTTTGAATCGCATAAGTAATAGCCGCCATACCTGAGGCAACTGCTAACGCCCCGATACCGCCTTCAAGTGCCGCAACGCGCTCCTCTAACACCGCCGTCGTCGGATTCATGATACGGGTGTAAATGTTGCCAGCAACTTTTAAATCAAATAAATCGGCGCCATGCTGGGTATTATCAAAGGCATACGAGCTGGTATGATAAATAGGCACGGCGACCGCTTTGGTGGTTGGCTCGACGCTATAGCCAGCGTGAATGGCTAAGGTTTCAAGGCGCTGAGTATTCTGCTTGGCTGGTTGTCCGTCACTCATAAGGTGCTCCTAAAATTTTATGGGATATTTACAGGGGTATTAATAAGTTATTAAACCCATATTTTTTTTATCAAAATTAGTTATAACAAAAAGTCATAAAAAAAGCTGAGTTAATCATAACCCAGCTTCTTTATTAAAAGAATAGCAAATTTTTCATCTCTTAATGACAAATATTCATAAGCAATTTTTATAAACAAAGAAACTAATAAGCATATTCTTAGATGATATCGGCACTATTTTTTATAACGACTTGTCATTTTCTATTTATAATAAGCGTTTTCTGTACGTGTATGGTCGGTTTCATCGATGACTTGCGTCAGCTCTGGAATTTGTTGTTTCAGCTGCACTTCAACACCTTGACGTAAGGTCATATCAACCGCTGAACAGCCTTGGCAACCACCACCGAATTTCAGTATAGCAGTCAGACCAACGCCTTCTTCTTCAACCAATTCAAGCAGCTGGACATCACCGCCGTGAGCGGCCAAGCTTGGATTAATCTCCGACTGTAAGACATAATTGATACGTTCTTCGACACTGGCATCGGCACCAACTTTTGGCACTTTTGAGTTTGGCGCACGGAACGTCAACTGCCCACCAAAACGGTCTTTATTATAATCAATCACCGCATCTTCTAAATAAGGCACGGACGCCGCTTCAATAAATGCCGAAAAATCGTCATAAGTCAGTTTTAAATCAGCGCTGTCTTCTTCGCCCGGCTGGTTATAAGCCATACAGCATTCGGCACGCGGTGTACCTGGATGTTCGACGAAAATACGCACGCCGATACCATCGGTATCTTGCTTCGCCAGTAAATCTGCCAAATACCCTTGCGCCGCTTCAGTGATGGTAATGTTACTTTTAGCTTCGGTTTGCTCAGTATCTAATGCTGACTCGTAATCGGCAGTAGGGTCTACTTGAGTATCAGTTGGATTGTGTTCACTCATAATGCTTCCTATGTGTTATGACACAAGCGTTATATTGTCCACGTCTACTGTGTCGTCTATGTGAGGTTGGGACTAATGAAATCACCATCATTTTGGCTTATCGTTTTAATGCTTTGACCGTGATGAAAACTTCTTTATGGCTCTTTATGGTGTCTATTATAGCGCACTTAACGCATAATTCCGACTGGGCTAGTGTGAATTGGCAGTAGCGATTTTTAAGCGCTGAGGTTTTAAGCGATGGCTATTTTTAATAAGGCTTACCTATAGTAAGCTGCCTTTATCTTCATAGTATATAAAGACGGCGTGCAGACTTATCAAGTCTAGCGGGCGTAGAATGCACTAAAGAGCTTATGAAAATTTTAAAAGAATAAATATCAGAATCTTAACTATTTTGAGAGAGCAGTATGTTGACTGAGAATCTAAATTTTGTGACCACCAAAGATGCCGTACAAATCGCTATTTGGGAAGTTTTTGATAATGAAAAAAGCCATCAATTATCTATCGTTAATGCGCATCAAGGACAAAATATCTTCTTAACTCATGGCACTTTTTCGGACAAAAAAACCTGCTTAAGAATCGCTGAATACCTAGCTGGACTTGGCCATCATTGCTATATCATGGAATGGCGCGCTCATGGTGCAAGCTCAAACCCAAATGACAAATTTAATTTCGAAACCGTCGCCACCTATGATTTTGCCGCCACTTTTGATTATTTATTTAACGAATTAAAGCTCAGCAATTTACACTGCGTCACCCATAGTGGCGGCGGCGCTTGCTTAACGATGTTTCTCATTCAAAATCCGCAGTATATCAATAAAATAAATAGCATCAGCATGTTTGCTTGCCAAGTGTACGGCGCCATCGTCAATCTGAAGAACTATTTTAAAATAGTCGCCGCCAAGATGTTTACCCGTCTATTTGGCTATATACCCGCCAGAAAACTCAAACTGGGACCCATCAATGAAAACCATCACACCATGAATCAATGGTATGAGTGGAATTTGCATAAAAACTTCCACAGCAGTTTTATTAAACAAAGTGATATAAATGCGAATGGTATTCAGAAAAGTGCTTTTGATAGCCACACTCGCCAGCAAAATACTCCTGAAAGTGCGATTTTTGATTATCGGCAGTATATGCCGAATATTACCGTACCCATTTATGCTATCAGCGCCAAGGGTGATAAATTCATCTCGCCAACTCGAGGTTGCCTGTCACTTTTTAACGACTTTAATCGCTCGCTCAACAAAAACTCTGCTAACGTTTTTCGTGAATACGCGCGAAGTCATGGTGACTTGGATGATTATACCCATAGCCGCATTTTAAACAGTCGTACGGCTGCCAAAGAGATTTGGCCAACGGTGGCGGCATGGATTGAGCAACATGCAGGGTAAACTTGCAGATTAGAATAGGTCAAATGACGCAAACAGCATAATACTACATCTCCTAAAACTAACTTCACATAACATAACTGACTTGGCCAGATTGGCTGTTTAGACTGGATTGAACGCCATAACCAATTCAAAAGAGTAATTTATGCAGTTATATGTCATACCAGGAACTTGCGCCGTTGTACCGCACACTGCCCTCGAATGGACGGGAACAGATTACGAGCTTAAGCTTTTAGATCACGATTCGGTCAAATCAGAAGAATATCTAAGTATCAATCCGCAAGGCGCGGTGCCAGCTATCGTCGATGGCGACACTATCATTACTCAAAACATCGCCACCCAAGTCTATATCGATGCCGCCTATCCCGATGCCAACATCTTTGGTTCAGATACCTCACCAGCTGGTAAAGGTGAACTGATGCATTGGCTAGGGTTTTTGAATGCGGATCTGCATAAAGCCTTTGCCCCGCTCTTTGGCCCTGATGGCTTTGTTGAAGGGGATGCAGCACAAGAAAGCTTAAAACAAAAGGCCAAAGAAAAAATCGCCCATTTGCTTAGACTGCCCAACGAGCAGCTCGGTAAAACTGATTATCTAACAGGCAGTAAAACCACGGCTGATATTTACTTATATATCACCCTAACGTGGGCGAAAAAGTTTGAGATTGATCTATCTGACTAGGGCGTGTCCTCAATTCAAGCGCTTGTATCTAAATGGGCTAAAAATGGCTAAATTTTATCAAACATCGTCAAATAGCTGACTAATATCTCGATATTATTTGCGCTATTTTCCTCGTTTGACGGCAATTTATCTCATTTTTATCACCATTTTTAAAATGAGGACACGCCCTATAAAAACCTTGATACCTTTGTCAAACGTATTGAAGAAGATAAAGGTTTGACTGCCGTCATTGAGCAGCAAGGCTTAGAGAAAATCAAAACACTTGAGATTTGATATTTTTAATTTTCCAAGCTTTTGCAAAAACCTTTCTAACCTTAACCTTTCTAGCCTTTAGAAGGGTTTTTGCTTTTATATCTATAAAAATATTGTCCTTTAAAATAACATTCATGGCGCAAAAACCAAGCGCTAAAATTCGTTAAAGCGATAAAGTCACCGCACTAAACATCTTTATACTTGTCAGCCAGATATAGGCTGTGTCAGTATTAGCCTCTTTGAGACATTTTAAATTGATAATTAATAGCAGTAAGTTAGGAGTTGGCCGTTATGAGTGAATCAGCAGAGCAAGGTTCGGATAAAAGCTCGGATAAAAATAACAGTAAAGACTACCGTTATTTGGTATTTATTGGACGTTTCCAGCCGTTTCACTGCGGGCATAAGGCAGTGGTCGATGAAGCATTAAAACGTGCCGATAACGTCATTATGCTGATTGGTTCTGCCAACCTGCCTCGTAGCTTGCGTAATCCATTTAGTGTCGATGAACGCGCGGCGATGATAAAGAATGCCTACTCGCCAGCAGAAGCGGCGCGAATTCACTGTGTCGGTCTCGACGATGCGCTCTACAATGACACGCGTTGGCTGCAATATGTGCAAGCGGGCGTCAAGTCGGTCACAGGCGATTTAGAAGGCGATATTGGGCTGATTGGTCATTCAAAAGACAGCTCATCTTATTACTTGTCCTTATTCCCAAATTGGGCGTCGGTTTCTGTACCCAATTATCACAATTTATCCGCGACCCCTATTCGTGACAGCTACCTGATGGGTGCCACGCCAACGCCTGAGCGCACCCCCGAATCAACCCGCAACGTCCTCAATGACTTTAAAAAGACTGATATTTATCAAAACCTGCATGAAGAAGCCGATTTTGTCGATAAATATAAAAGACAATGGGAGTCTGCGCCTTATCCACCAACCTTTATGACCACTGATGCGCTCGTCGTACAATCAGGGCACATTTTATTGGTTGAACGCCGCAGTATGCCAGGACGCGGGCTATGGGCATTACCGGGTGGTTTTTTGAATCCAAAAGAAACCTTATTTGATGCCTGTATTCGCGAGCTACGCGAAGAAACTCGTTTGAAAGTCCCTGAACCGGTATTACGTGGCTCTTGCCACAGCCAGCATACCTTTGACGACCCGTATCGCTCGGCGCGTGGTCGTACGATTACTCAAGCCTTTTATTTTCAGCTTAAAAATGACCCAAAAGGGTTGCCAAAAGTCAAAGGTGGCGACGATGCAGCCAAAGCGTTTTGGCTACCGCTTGCAGAGCTTGATGCGACCATGATGTTTGAAGACCATTATGCGATTATCGCTAAAATGGTTGGTTTGTAGGCTTTTATCAGGCGACTGTGCAATTTCTATTAACCTTTTTTCACGCTAGCGCCGATAGACGGCAATGGCTCACCGCCGCAGCGGTTATTAAAAAACAGCTACGGCATCTCAAAGCAGAGGAGTTCTGTGATGTACACCAGCAATCTAAACAATTTAATCTTAAATAGCGACAGCTATAAAACCTCGCATTGGGTGCAATATCCAAGCGGTAGCGAGTATTTATCAAGCTATATCGAAGCGCGCAAAGGCGACTATGATGTGGTATTTTTTGGCTTGCAAGCCTTTATCAAAGAATACCTTAGCACGCCGATTACCCATCAAGATATTGATGAAGCCGAAGCGGTCATTCAAGCCCATGGCTTGACCTTTAACCGTGCTGGCTGGGAGCTGTTGGTAGATAAGCATGGCGGCTATCTGCCACTGCGCATCGAAGCCATTCCTGAAGGCAGCGTCGTTCCAGCATCCAATGTGGTCTGTCAAATTATCAATACTGACCCTGAGTTTTACTGGCTACCAAGCTATATCGAAACGGCGCTACTGCGGGCGATTTGGTATCCCTCAACCGTCGCTAGCGTCTCGTACTATTGCAAAGGCATCATTCGTCAGGCACTAGAAAAATCTGCCGACAATACCGAGTCGCTGATTTTCCGTTTGCATGATTTTGGTTCGCGCGGTGCGTCTAGTCAAGAATCTGTCGCCCTTGGTAGTCTTGCGCATTTGGTGAACTTTGCTGGTACCGACTCGATGACGGCCTTGGTTGCCGCCAGCCGCTGGTATTACATGGACAAAGAAATAGCTGCTTTTTCTATCCCTGCTGCTGAGCATAGCACCATGACGGCGTGGGGTCGCGACGGAGAAACTGCCGCCTTTGCCAATATGATTGAACAATTTGGCGGCGCTGGTAAAAGTTTTTCTGTGGTATCTGACAGCTATGATTTATGGAATGCCATTGATAATATTTGGGGCGGTAGCCTAAAAGACGACGTCAAAAATATGGGCGGAACTTTGGTTATCCGTCCAGATAGCGGCGATCCGGCAAAAGTGGTGCGCGAAGCCTTAGAGCGCTTGGCGGTAAAGTTTGGCACCACCATAAATAGCAAAGGCTATAAAGTGCTGCCCGACTATGTACGCATTATCCAAGGCGATGGTATCAGCCCGCAAAGCTTAAGCAAAATCATCGATGTGGTCTTAAACGCAGGCTTTAGCGCCGACAATATCACCTTTGGGATGGGCGGCGGGCTACTACAGCAAGTCAATCGCGATACCATGAGCTGGGCGATGAAAGCCAGTGCCATCTCTATCGATGGTGTATGGAAAGATATCTATAAAGACCCTGTCACCAGTCGCTCAAAACGCTCAAAAAGAGGCCGTTTGGCACTCATAAAAAATAGCAAAGGCAACATAGATACCATTAAAGCGGATAATTTAACGACAGCTGCAGATAACCTACTACGCGATGTATATATCGATGGTAAATTACTTATTGAAGACAACCTCACTACGATTCGGGAGCGTGCAGGATGGTAGCTACTAAAAAAATGCAAAATAAAATAACCGCTGCTGCCAAGGACGTGCTGCTTGCTCCTGTTTACCTTTATCAAGGGCACAAAATCAAGCGTGATACTGTACGCCTACCTGAGCCAAATGGCGAGCGTCATGGACAGGTTCAGCTCAATAACTCGCCTATTACCTCAAAGGGTAAAAGCAACAATATATTGAACCTGATGGTCGTTGGTGATTCGGCAGCGGCTGGCGTCGGTAGTCAGACCCAACAAGAGGCGCTGGTCGGTCATTTGATACCTATTTTGACTGAGCAGGCTGCTATCCAAAGCGCTTTTGATACCTTAAACTGGTCGTTACAAGCGACCACGGGTCATACCAGTTTTGATATTTTGCGCAGGCTTTATGTGTTGCCTGCACCGAGCCAACCTATTGATGTGATGGTATTAAGTGTCGGCGTTAATGATACTACCTCCAAAGTCTCTGCGGCTCAATGGCAACAGCAGATTGAAAATATCATTGCTATCGCCCAGCGTAAATTCGGCGTACGCGAGCTGGTTTTTTTGAGCTTACCGCCGATGGCACAAATGCCTGCGATACCTGCGCCATTGAATAACTTCGTTGGCGCCAAAGCCGCTATCCTTGATAATAGCTTGCAGCAAATTTGTGCCGCTCATGACAATGTCACTTACATGGCAACGAACTTTGCGCGCATGATAGAAGAACACTCTAACGGCACGCCGATCGATATCAGAGTGATGTTTGCCAGCGACGGCTTTCATCCAAGCAGTTTGATGTATGGTTATTGGGCGCAGCAAGTGGCAGAATTGATTGTGAAGTTGCTAGATTCGTCGACTACTAAGTTAAGTAGCTGAGTAGTGCAAATACTGAACATTAAAATTTAGATAAAAAAAACCGCTGAATAGTCAGCGGTTTTTTATTGCTTAGCAAAAGACTGCTTCGCGACATATATTTATACCATAAGTATAAATTATTCAGCAGCTTTCTTGCTACGGCCACCAAACGCACCAAAGCGTTTGTTGAAGCTTGCAACACGGCCTTCAGTAGACGTTTTGCGTTGTTCGCCAGTATAGAATGGATGCGACGCACTTGAAATATCAAGTGGGTAGTATGGGTATTCTTTACCTTCGTATTCACGAGTGGCTTTGGTATTAACGGTTGAGCGAGTTAAGAAAAACACGTCAGCGTTGGTGTCATGGAACAAAACTTCTTGGTAATTAGGATGGATATCTTTACGCATAATAAACTCTCTATGTCCGATGTATGTACAGCGCTGTTACTTAATGGCATTTTGACTATCAAGCACGCTCACATACGTAACTGAGGCACTAAGGACATCTGTCAGTCTGGCAATTACGTCACTGGCTTATTCCAGCACCCAACACCACACCGCTGCTCACTTAGCCTTTCCCCAGCGGGAAAATCAAACCGCGATTTTAACGGTTTTTGTTGCTCGATGCAAGCCGCTTATCTGCTCAGAGCACACGTTAAGCGCTTATCAGATTATAACGATAGGTTAAAATTTTCTATCAGTAACTCGTTAAAGAAGCAGCTATAGGTAGCTGCTTCTTTATTGGTATTAAAATAGTTTTAACGCTATTTAGTTTTTACGATGTGCCAAACGCCAAGTTTGTTATCACCATCTTTATCGCCAACCTTGGTATCATTGGCATAAAAGTATAACGGCTTACCATTCATCGCCCATTGATATTTGCCATCTTCACGTTTAAAGGCGGCGAACTGCCCTGACGCTTTGGCATTACTTGGTGCCAAAAACGCTGGCCAAGCAACCAGACAAGCTGAGCCACATTCTGATTTATTCATAGAGTCTTTATCAAAAGTATATAAGGTCATATGATTGGTTGCATCGACCAACATGCCATTTTTACTGGCAACTGGCGCGGTATTTTTAGTGGTCGCTTGCACCTCATGCATGCCAGAATCGTCCTTTCCCAGCATGTTGTTAAACGTAGAACAGCCGCTAAGCGCTAATGCACCAGAAATGACATATAACATAAGTATGTGTTTCATAGTAACGTCCTTGTTAATAGTGATTTTTTTTAATTACTTCTTTTATATGGTTTTTTGTGGTCTGCAAACCTATACCTTAAAGCATAAAACGGCTTAAAGCTTACCGTAAGTATTTTTACTATAGCACAGACATAAAATCAGTTATTTCTTACATCATATAAATTTACAGAAGCGTATAAAGTTTACAAATTAAATAAAGTTTGCTCTTCAATTTTCTAAAAATGCTTTTATAAAGCTGTGTTTTAGTCGCTCCTTGTTTGCCATCCTTTGACAAAACTTATGAATCTACTTACGTTTTTGCCATGCTAATTTGAGTAATTTTTTCGTAGAATAATCCATCTAAATTAAGAACTACTACACAATAAGAAATATGACTATAGCGGTTTAAAATGACTGTTGAACTTAGGGTTCGCTGTACGCATATCGGTAGCCTTGCATGAAAAAACACGCATTAGAAAAACATGTTATTTAACATATAAGCGCGGCGAATATAGAAAACTTAAGAGAAGAAACTTAGCAACGAATTACTTCACAAAGACGCCGAGCCATTCCTACTAATTGAAGATAGGAATGCGACTAAGGATATAACAACGACAATGACTCATTCTGTTATGAACAATCAAGTGCCTGCTAGCAAACGGGTTGGTATTCTCGGTGGCGGTACAGCGGGTGCAACCATCGCGATTCGCCTTGCGGCATTGGGCCTTGAAACGTATTTATTTGAAAAAAATACCTCGCTAATTGACGGGCCGCCGATGTGTCATTTGCATGCCGGTGGCAACCTATATCGTGAAATACCTGATGAAGATTGCGTTGCCCTGCTCAAACAATGCATAGATATTTTGCGCCTTTATCCTTATACCATTGATGTACGCCCGACGGTATTTGCGGTGCCGACGCGCGATGAAGGTTTGCCTGAGGATTTATTGCCACGCTTAGATATCTTGACTGACGCTTATCGTGAGCTTATCGCCGAAGATGGTAATAATAAAGTGCTTGGCGAACCTGAAAACTACTATCAGCTCTACAGCCATGAGCAACTGATTGCCTTATCTGAGCGCGAGCAAGTCGCGGTGCCGCGCACGGTTGATGAATGGATGATACCAGTTGCTAAGTATTTGGATTTAAACAAGGTCAAATTTCCGCTGATTGTCGTACAAGAATACGGCTGGAATATCTTCCGTTTGGCAGCGTCTGCACAATTGGCTTTAGAAGGCTATGAGCACGCGCATGTCTTTACCGATACGCAGGTAAAGCAAGTGATGCCAGTCGATTGTGAAAACTGCTCAAATGCTGACCATCATGTGACCAAATGGCGTATTGATTATCAGCAAGCAGCGAGCTCTGATACTGATACTGAAGCCAAAACCGATTCTATCGAAGTTGATTATTTAATCAACGCTTGTGGTTTTCGTACCGGCATTATCGATGATATGGTCGGTGTCAAAGTCACGCGTATGGTCGAGTTTAAATCGTCTTATATCACTCATTGGGGCGATACTGGCGGGCAAATACCAGAAATTATCGTTTACGGTGAGCGCGGCACACCGGAAGGCATGGCGCAGCTAACGCCCTACCCTGATGGTTATTTTCAGATACATGGCATGAGTAAATTTATTACCCTATTTGATGATGGTTTGGTTGCTTCTAACAAAAATAGCGCCCAACCGAAATTACCGTCGCAATATTTGCACTATATCGAAGACGGCTGGGATAAAGCGCCATTACAAGCACGCAGCCAGCAAGCGATTGATTACGTGGCTGAATTCGTCCCGACCTTTCATAGCGCGCGAACAGTTGGCAATGCGCTCTATGGCGGGCAGCAAATACCTGGGCAAGACGATACGCTGCGCGTTGCCGATGTGAGCTTATACTCTAATATTCGCTATGCGCGGGCAGAAAACGTCAAAGCCTCATCGACGCTGATTGCTGCCGATCAAATCGTTGTTGAATTGACGACGCTTGGTTTGGTTGCTGATGAAGCGCCAGAAAACCATCAGCGTTATGCGCATGAATGGGCGTATTTAGCGCAAAATGATAGCGTGGCGATTGATAAAATTGCGCGTTATTTAGCGCAAGAACGCGGCTTTCCAATGGCAATGGCGGGCGTAAATCATGGTATTTGTGAAACGAGTTAAAATGATTTAAATGTTAATAAAATCAAAGCAAAAAAGAGAGCAAGGCTTAATGTTAGCCTTGCTCTCTTTTTTATTTAAAGTTATTGATAAAGATAACCGCTGCTAGTTTCCCGCCATTTTCTCAGTATCAACGGCGTCATCTATTTTTACGACGGTCTTTAGCATGTCAATCGCTTCGCCAATGGTATTACAAACGACCAAACGCTCAAGGTCTTGTTGCTTCATAAAGCCTTGCTCAGCGGTGTATTGTAAATGTTCAATCATACAGTCATAAAAACCATTGATATTAAGAATAATCATCGGTTTTTCATGCTGATATAGCTGACGCCAGGTGGCAATTTCCATAATTTCCTCTAGCGTCCCAAGCCCGCCCGGCAACGTAATAAAGGCATCGGCGTACTCTGCCATCACCGTTTTACGGGTATGCATGGTATCGGTCAAATGCAGGCGCGTCAGCTGCTCATGAGCAATTTCATGCTTGAGCATAAAGGTTGGAATCACGCCGACCGCTTGTGCGCCACCTCGGATGACCTCATCAGCGACTGCGCCCATCAGCCCGATGCTCGCTCCGCCATAGACCAAACCCATGCCATTATCAGCAAGCGCACTGCCAAGCTCACGCGCCGCCTGCTCATAAACGTCATTATTGCCCAAACGCGAGCCACAATAAACCGCTACCAGTGGCATGGTGAGCGCTGATTTATCCACGGCTTTTTCAATATTGGTAATGTCTTGACTGGTAATGACTTCATAAGTGTCATTGTTAATTTTCATTTGCATAGAGTTTCCTTAATTTTATATACATTGTTCTTATTAAATACTTAACTATTAAAACATGATTAGTTATAGATGTTGTTTTTTTGATGTAGGTTAATTGCTCAAAATATACAACGTCGAGCTTGCTCATAGAACTTAGAAGTCATTTTTGCCTGCCTTCCTCACTAAGATTTATTTTACCATAAGCAGTGTTACTGCAAAGTCATCATGCGGTGATCACCTAGCTAAGCTATAAAGTAAGCAACCAATCACGGCTCAATGACTGCACGCTTAATATTGATTATTAAACGCTGGTTTTTAAACGCTGTGCGCCTAGCAAGCGTTTTTATTTACCCAAAGTCTTTACTTATAAGAAAACTCTTACTCATAAAAATGACAAAAATACATGAAGGTTAAACCATGGAAAATCTGCACAATCAAACAGATATTTATGCCCTAAGCATCATGACTGAGCGCAATCGAGCATTGGCAGCGACCGTTTATCGCCCTAGAGACGAAGTAAAAGCCGCAGTCATGATCGCGCCGGCTACTGGTATCAAACGCCAGTTTTATCATAATTTTGCCACTTATTTAGCAGCAAGCGGCTTTGGGGTCATAACCTTTGATAATGAAGGTATCGGTGAATCGCTATCGTCTGATTTGACGAAATGTGATGCTTCTTTAATCAGTTGGGGTCGTCATGACATGCCAGCCGTCCTTGATGCCTTACAAGACGAATTTGCCGATGCCACTTATCATTTGATTGGACATAGCGCCGGCGGTCAGCTGATAGGTTTGATGCCAAATTATAAGGCGCTTACTTCAGTATTTAATGTTGCTTGTTCATCAGGGCAAATCAAAAATATGGACATGCCTTACAAGCTCAAAGCGATGGGTTTTATGGACGTCTTTATTCCGCTCACCAACTTAACGCTAGGCTATACGCCAGCGGATAAAATCGGCATGGGCGAGCCACTACCACGTGGCGTCGCTCGTCAATGGCGCGAGTGGTGCAATGGCGCAGGCTATATTAAAACCGCGTTTGGCAAAAGTATTCACACCCATTTTTACGATGAGATTGATATGCCTGCGTTGTGGCTCGGCTTTAGCGATGATGAGATTGCCAATAGCAACAATATGGACGATATGATTCGCGTATTTAGCAAAATGCCAGTCGAAAAACGCTATTTTGACCCCGAAGAATTTGGCTTAAATAGTATCGGTCATATGCGCTATTTTAGTAGCAAAACCAATGCTAAAGCCCCGCAGCTTTGGCAAATGGCAATCGATTGGCTAGCCAAGCAGTAATAAGCTTTGTTTAGTGCAGCTATTCAAGCGCATGCCATTCAAGCGCAACTGTATTTAGTCTTGCGTGATTTTTGCTGCTTGTTCTGCTTGCACACGCTTGGTCAACGCAGAATACAGCGACGGCTGCATATTATGAATGTTGCCTAGCATCCATTTTACGTAGCTAATTGGCACGTCTTTAATCAACGTACCCTTATGTTTGCCAAAGGGCATTTTGCTCAGTGGATTGGCTTTATTGGCGATAGCGTGCGCTGCTGCAAAATCTGTCGGCGCAATCTCTAGGCGCTCGCAGCAGGCCTGATATAGCAGATAACACATGCGCGCATCGCCCAGCGCATCATGAGCAGCAATCGTCATTTTACCTGCCTCGCCTTTACCTAATAATTGCTCGATACATTTCGACTGCCCATAGGCGCTCCATTCTGGAAAGGCCACGCGCGCCAGCCGCACCGTACATATCAGCTTAGTAGTCGGACTACCAATCACCCGCCAATCAAAGCGCACATTATGGCCAATCAAATACTGCGGCAACTCAAACGCATCCAACTCAAAGCGCTCAAGACCGGCGACATCATCATCGGTAATACCATGAATTCTAATGACCACGGGTGATATCGGGCGCCCACTATTAAAGTATTTCATCCACTCAAATCCTGTCGCCACATTAATAGTCGCCACTTGAATCGGACGCGGATCACGACCTTGGTCGGTTTCGGTATCGATAATCAGCGCAGTGTCGGTCATAAAGATTTGGCCATCATTATTTGAAAATAGGTAGCAATATCAGTTTTCTATATATACCTAAAAAATAGGTGATTTTTAAAAACAACAATGTATTTATGGGGATAAAAGCTAAAGATAACAATGGTATACAAAAAATAGCGGTGATAGCTCTTATACTATCTATGAGCGTTAATTTAAAAAAGAGATATCAATGCTAGCAGATGGCAATAATCCGCAGCCAAGCCCAAGTAAAAAACCAAACCTTTTACGCCGTGTACTAAGTGTATTCATCAAGGCGACGGTGTTACTGATGCTGTTATTTGTCTTTGACAAGCTCTTACCGAGTATCAGCAAGCAAACTCAGTCGTTTGTACTGGTAAAATGGCAACAGCTCAGTTTATTACAACAAGCATTACCGACAGAAAATAGCTTACCTAGCCCACTGCCCGAACAACACTTAACGGATACATGGGGCGCGGCGCGTAGCCAAGGTCGCTCTCACGAAGGCATCGATATATTTGCCAAACGAGGTACGCCGATACAAGCAACGACGCAAGGTATCGTCAGCAAAGTTGGCGAAAACAGCTTAGGCGGGCGCGTGGTGGTCATCATTGGCCCGGGCGGCGCCGGACATTATTATGCCCATTTAGAGGATTATGCCGATATCAGCCCGAACGACTGGGTCAATGCTGGCGATATCATCGGTTACGTCGGCGACAGTGGGAATGCCAAAGGCACGCCGCCGCACGTCCATTATGGGATTTATATCAATGGCAGCGCGGTCAACCCTTATCCACTTTTGCAAAAGCCTGAAAGCTAGCGTTTGAGTTTTTGGCCTTTAAAACCTGACCCCTTTAAAAATAAGACCTTAAACTTCCAATATAAAATTTAACGGCCCATCATTGATACTTGCCACTTGCATATCAGCGCCAAACTCACCAGTTGCTACAAGGGGATGTTGGGTTTTGGCATAAGTAATTAGTTGCTCGAACAATACCTCTGCAGCATCGGGTGCCATCGCGCCGCCAAAGTCAGGACGGCGACCTTTATCGGTTTTTGCCATTAAGGTAAATTGTGACACCAGTAATAAACCGCCGCCTACCTGCTGGACATTTTTATCCAATTTACCAAACTTAGCAGGCTCATCGTCATTCTCAAAAATGCGATAAGTGAGGATTTTATCAATCATACGCTGCGCACTTTGCAAGTTATCCTCATGACCCAAGCCAATATAAGCCAAGACTCCATGCTCAATCGCACCAACGCAGTGCGCATCGACAGTGACGCTGGCGCGCTGCACCCTTTGTATCAGTGCTCTCATTTACAGCCTTCCTTATTTATAAATCGCTTACAGTTTATGGTCATACAATCATACCCTGACCATGATAAAATACCGCCATCAACTTGCCTATTAATAATTACATCGAACCCTGTTTTGGTAACCTCATTATGAATTTATTTGCCACCCTTCAACAATTTGTACCGCAGCAGCAGCTGAGTAAAGTCGCTGGACGTCTGGCCGCCAGCCGCCATCCTTACGTCAAACGTGCGTTTATCCGCAGCTTTGCCAAAGCTTACAATGTCAGCTTAGATGAATACGAGCGCCAAAGTTTCAATGCTTATGAGAGCTTTAATGACTTTTTTACCCGTGAGCTAAAAGACGACGCGCGTCTCATCGATAGCCGCGCAAATGGAATTGTTAGCCCTGCCGATGGCATTATCTCGCAGTTAGGGCAAATCCGCGACCATAAATTACTGCAAGCCAAAGGTCGTCATTATGACATCGGTCAACTACTCGCTGATAGCGAAGATGGCAGTTATTTTGCTGATGGTAGCTTTGCCACCGTATATCTCGCGCCGAGTAACTATCACCGCGTGCACATGCCATTTGCGGGTACCTTGACCAAGACCCGTTATATACCGGGTACCCTATTTTCTGTCAATAATGTCACGGCGGCAAACGTGCCGGATTTATTTGCCCGTAATGAGCGTTTGGTCTGTTTATTTGACACAGAGTACGGTAAAGCAGCGGTGGTGATGGTTGGCGCTATGATTGTCGCTGGTATCGAAACCGTCGCGACGGGTAAAATCAGCCGCACTGAGGATATCCAAGAAATGGTTCACAATATGAGCTTTGCCATAGGCGATGAGCTTGGACGCTTTTATTTAGGTTCAACGGCGATTGTCGTTCTACCAAAAGGCGCAAAAGCCGATTGGCAAGACAGCTTACAAGCCAACAGTATGGTAAAAATGGGACAGCTATTGGGTGTTGCGAATAAATAGCAGTTGTATGAAGGCTATAAAAACCTCTACGTATCAGCCTAGTTAAGCCACTCAGCTTAGCTAGGTTTTTTATTAGACGTATTCAATCTAATACCGAAAGTGCTTGTGAATAGGATACGCAAATAAGATGTTTTCTTCTTGCGTTCCGCGTCCGATATTATGAATAATCAACGGCGAGCCATCAGCGGCGACTTTATTAGAAACGATGCCCATATGCGGTAAATTGCCGTTTGGCAGCCGCCACGTCACTATATCACCGGCTTGAAAGCTAGATTTATCAGTGGTAGATAATGTTTGACCATAACGGCTAAAAAACACCTCAAGATTCGGCACACGGCGGTGATCGATATTTTTATCGGTTGATTTTAGTCCCCACGTCTTTGGATAGGCCGACCAATTGGACTTCATATCTTGATTGACCAACTGCTGTAAATCGATATTTTGCAGACGGTATGCCCGTACGACAACATCGGTACAAACGCCGGTTTCTATCGGTACATCGCCACGCGGAAAATCCAGCTGACGATAGGTAGGGTCATAGCTAGTGGTCACACCTATCTGTTTTTTGGCATCATAGGCCAATTTATCGCCCTTACCAACAGACTCGGTCGCCTGCGCCAATTGCGCCAAACTTAGTACGCCAAGAAAAACCAGTGATTTCGCGAATGTTTTATAAGTACCAGCTATTTTCATGTGACCGTCTCTTTGCGTGATTGTCCCTAATATAAAGGCTCTAGTGCAGGAAGATAATGAGTAATTTGTAAACAGCTGACAGGCAAAAAAAACTTTTAACCACTTATCTATCAATCAGCCAGCCTTGCTCGGTCGCATACTCAACCTGTTCCAATAGCCATTGATGAATACTCGGAAAGCTGTCTTTAATAAACCTTATGACGCCAGTCACTTGCGAGCGTGTCACCTCATGATCACTCCATGTTTTCCCGCCCGTATTTAAATTTAACAAAAATGGCAAAATTCGATCAATCACTCTCAGCAGCTCAGCCTCTTTGCTCCTGCCAGTTTCTTGCGCTTCCCAAATCTCACTTAAGTTTTTGATACCATTGCCGCGCTCAGCTCGTAATCGAGCGATGCCCTCGCGCTCTCCAGCGTGAGCGTCAGCTCTACTATTGGCAAATAAAAATGTATCACCGGCATCAACTTCACCCAAGTCATGTATTAATGCCATCTTCAGCAATTTTTCATGATTAACATCAATCTCAAACTGTTCAGCAATTGACCAACAAGCCATCGCCAAATGCCAAGAGTGCTCGGCAGAATTCTCCAACCGATTTGTTTTCGTCACATAACTGCGCCGATTGACGCGTTTTAGCGCATCCAACTCTAATAAAAAATGCGTTACATCGTCAATATCAATATTTGCAGCAGTCGCAGGGTCGGTCAACGGTGTATGGTTGACACCATTAGAATAGGGTAACGTCATGATTCTCTCTAAATAACTGATAAATTTGAGTGCTGTCTTTTCACGCAAAGGCAGATATTATAGTAAATATTTAAGCACTGCGGCATTGATAGCCGTTATAAAAACCGTAAACAACTTGCTTCAATATAATTTTTCGATAAAAAAATAGCGCCGATAGTATTGAGCGCTATTTTATTTTTGAGAGTTATTAAGAAACTATTTTTAATAATTAAATTTGCTTAAGCATGATGCTTAATTAGGCTACTTAATCAAATTACTAATGGTTTTAAACGCTGGGTCTTTACTGCTGCGGCATAATTCAAACAGAATGGATTCTACCGTGCTAATGACCCCACCAGCGCGGCGAATACGGCGAATCGCTTGCTTTTTATCATAAGGAAAGCGTGAGCCGACCGCATCACCAATAATCACGGGCTGCATACCATTATCGAGTAAATCAAGCGCTGTTTGCATCACGCAAACATGCGCCTCTACCCCAAACAATAAAACGATACTACGATTTTGCTGGGCTAAATAATGCCACGAATCATCGTTATCGCAGGCGCTAAACGTCACTTTCTCAAAGCTTTTGGCATTGTCACTTTCTAATACATCGCGTATTTCAGGCAAGGTATCGCCAAGTCCCTTTTTATACTGCTCATTGAGCATGATAGGAATATCGAGCGCTTGCAAACCCTTAATCAGAGTGACGGTTTTTTTGACGATATTTTCGTGGTCATAGATATGTGGCGTCAAGCGTTCTTGAATATCGATAATCATCGCTTGGGTATTTTCGCGGGCGATACGATAAGTGCGATCGGTAATCATGGTAGACATAGTACACTCCTTGTACGACTGACCTTATTATTAAAGGCTATGTTAGATTTATCATGGGTGTTTTCGTTATTGTTCTTATTCTTATTTAGTCATAGTTTGCTAAGCGGGTCAATGAAGATAAATCTTATTAACAATTATGAACAGGATATTATAAAACCAGTTTTTAATTGACCAACACAAAAATCCCTAGTCTTCATGACTAGGGGTTTTTTTAAAGATATAAAACTAAAAAGATTTATTAAAACGCTTAAACACGCTCAATTACAGTCGCGATACCTTGACCTAGACCGATACACATAGTGGCAAGTCCGATTTCAGTATCCATTTGCTCCATAGCGTTTAGCAAAGTAACTGTGATACGAGCACCAGAACAACCGAGTGGATGACCTAGGGCAATTGCGCCACCATTGACGTTGATGATGTCTTGCTTGTCGGTCAAGTTCAAGGCTTTCAGTACCGATAGTGCTTGAGCTGCAAACGCTTCGTTAAGCTCGATGGTTTGCATATCATCGATGCTCATGCCAGCGCGTTTTAGGGCTTTTTGGGTCGCAGGAACTGGACCATAACCCATGATAGCCGCATCACAACCAGCAACTGCCATGCTGCGAATACGCGCACGTGGTTTTAGACCCAAATCTTTGGCTTTTTGCGCGCTCATGACCAGCATCGCTGACGCACCGTCAGATAGAGCTGATGAAGTTGCCGCAGTGACCGTACCGCCTTTTGGATCAAAGGCTGGACGTAGCTTTTGCATTTGCTCCATCGTCGCATCTGGGCGAATCACTTCGTCAACAGTACATAGTTGCAAACGACCGGCGGCATCATGACCTTCGATACCGATGATTTCATTGTCAAAACGACCTTCTGTGGTGGCAGCCCATGCACGGCGATGCGACTCAAGACCAAAGGCGTCTTGCTCTTCACGAGTGACGTTATTCATACGGCCCAGCATTTCAGCGGTCAAGCCCATCATGTTTGACGCTTTTGCATAGTGCTTTGAAGCTTCAGGGTTGAGATCAACGCCATGCATCATGCCAACGTGACCCATGTGCTCTACACCACCGATGATGAAAACTTCACCTTGGTTGGTCATGATTTGCGCGGCAGCAGTGTGTAGCGCCTGCATAGATGAACCACATAGACGGTTAACAGTTTGGCCGCCAGCAGTCTTTGGAATACCAGCCAGCAGACCGATATTACGACCGATGTTTAAACCTTGCTCTAAAGTCTGGTTCACACAGCCCCAGATGATGTCTTCAACATCACGTGGGTCAAAGTCGTTACGCTCAACTAAGGCAAGGACCAATTCAGCAGAAATGCTATCAGCGCGAACGTGGCGGAACATACCGTTTTTAGATTTACCCATTGCTGAGCGTACGCCATCTACGATGACCACGTCTTTTGGACTTAAAGTTGTCATACTATCTTCCTTTTCAATTTTTATTGTCAGTGGCAATACCTTAATGCTCGTCATATTTGATGTAAAAGATTATTGATAATAAATAAACCATCAACAACCTTATCAAGCATGGGTACAGCACTTCATCCTAGTAATGACCGACCATTACGCAGTGGCGTAAAAAGTCTCGCCTGCGGCTGCCATATCGCGAATCTTTTGCGGCGCTTCATAGGCTTTACCAAGGTGCGCATATTTTTCGCATAGCGCCAAATAGTTATCTAGACCCATTTGGTCGATATAACGGCAAGGGCCACCACGGAACGGCGGGAAACCAACGCCCATAATCATCGCCATATCGGCTTCAGATGGTGTGCTGACGATGTTGTCTTCTAGGCAACGTACGGTTTCATTACAGAACGCCAGCATAGTGCGGTCGATGATGGTTTGATCATCGAAGGTTTGCTTATCGCTATCCGTTGTGGTTTTTAGTAGCTCATAAGTCGCTTCATCCGCCACTTTCTTTGGCTTACCGCGTTTGTCAGTCTCATACTTATAGAAACCAACGCCGTTTTTCTGACCTAAACGATTGTTTTCATATAAATGCTCAATCGCGCCTTTATAATCAGGCTTCATGCGGTCAGGGAAACCTTCTGCCATCACTTCTGCGCCGTGTACGCCCGTATCTAAACCAACCACGTCGATTAGATAAGCAGGACCCATTGGCCAGCCGAATTTTTCCATGACTTTATCGACATGAGCAAAATCCGCACCTTGCTTAAGCAGCAAGTCAAAAGCACCAAAGTATGGAAACAACACACGGTTGACCAAGAAACCTGGGCAGTCATTGACGACAACCGGCACTTTGCCCATTTTAGACGCTAGCGCAACTGTAGTTGCAATCGCTTCTTCTGATGATTTTTCACCGCGGATAACTTCGACGAGTGGCATACGATGTACTGGGTTAAAGAAATGCATACCGACGAAGTTTTCTGGACGCTCAAGTGCTTCTGCTAAATAAGTAATAGAAATCGTCGAGGTGTTTGACGCTAGGATACAATCGTCTTTAACCAAACCTTCAACTTCTTTAAGTACCGCACGCTTAACGTTTGGATTTTCTACGACTGCTTCGATAACGATATCAGTCTCTGCAAAATCACCATAGTTCAAAGTTGGACGGATACGGCTTAAGGTTTCACCCATTTTTGCTGGGGTCATCTTTTTGCGTTCGACCATTTTACCAAGTAGCTTGCTGGCTTCGCCCATACCAAGGTCTAATTGCTCAGACTTGATATCTTTCATGATGATTGGCAAGCCTTTGCTCGCTGCCTGATACGCGATACCGCCGCCCATGATACCGGCGCCTAGTACGGCTGCTTCAGTAATTTCGTGTGCTTTTTTGCTGTGCTGCTTGGCAAGTTTTTTAACCAATTGATCGTTTAAGAACAGACCGACCAAGCTTTCCGCTTGTGGGGTTTTCGCCGCTTTGGCAAAACCAGCCGCTTCGACTTCGATTGCTTTATCACGTGGCAAATTGACGTGTTTTTCAATGGTTTCGATAGCGATTGCTGGCGCTGGGTACTGCTTAGGATTGGCTTTGGCAAAGATCATACCTTTGGCACTGTTAAACGCCATCGCTTGCTCAAGCTGGTTTAGCTTTACAGGATTCAGCTTCTCTTCACGCTTCGCTTGCCAATCAAGCTCACCTGAGATACATTTTTTGACTAGGTCAATGGCGGCATCTTGCAAGTCATCGGCAGGAACAGTCGCATCGACTAGGCCTAATTTTAGCGCATCAAGTGGTTTTTTTGGCGTACCAGTGGCGATCAATTCAAGCGCATTGTCGATACCAATCACACGCGTACTACGCACCGTACCACCAAAACCTGGGAAGATACCCAATTGGGTTTCTGGTAGACCGATAATGGCTTTGTCGCTCATGACACGGTATTCACAAACCAAAGTCATCTCACAACCACCGCCAAGCGCGGCGCCATTGATGGCCGCTACTTTTGGAAATGGCAGGTCTTCAAAGCGGTTGAAAGCGTCATTGATATTAACGACCCAATCTTTGATTTCGTTTTCTGGATTCTTAAATGAACCGACGAATTCTGTTATGTCCGCCCCAGCGATAAACACGCCTTTGCTTGAGGTGACGATTAAGCCTTTCACGTCATCCGCTTTTTCTAGCGCTGTCACAACTTCAGCAAATTGCTTATTGGTTTCAGCATCAAACTTGTTCACGCTCTCATTTTCGGCGTTGTATTGCATGTTGGCGATGCCATCCTCTAGCATTGTCACCGTAATGCGATTTCCTTGGTATACCATTTGAAACTCCTTGCTATATAACGAAAGCTACGTTTTAAAATTAAAAGCTTTAAAATTAAAGGTCATAGTCAGTTATTGTTAGTAAAACGAGTAATAACACTGCCAACATACTGCTTTAAAAGTCAGTATATGAGCAGTGCAGATGTCTTTATTATCCAGCGCTCATGTTTGTATTCATTTTTTCAAAAGCTATCAGGTAATAGCAAATATGAATACGGCGCTTCATTTATATACGTTTGTTACCGGTACTGATGTTATAAACACTGACTGAACATTGAGATGATCAGTCACTTAAGTCAGGCTAAAAACCTATGCGCTAAGTGCCAGACCATTTTCACGCCAATTAGTGTAGGGGATTATGCCCCCGACTGTCACAAGCTAATACCATACTCGCAAGTCACTCTTAAGTCGACACCAACCCTTTACCTTGCGGCCAAGGTGCTTTAGGTGTCCGCCTGTATACTGAGATTTAAGATAAGAATTAGCCTTTATTATCAAAACACATCTAACCGTCAAGTTAAATCAAGGTGTAATGGACATTATTCATG
>NZ_DJUD01000038.1:0-17785 GCF_002439405.1 Psychrobacter sp. UBA6291
GATATAGTCGGGGCGGTTCAGAGCGTGAATTTAAAGATGGTATCTTTTTACTGGCCTTACTTTTAATTGCACTTCCTTTAACCCCCAATAGGGATCTTTGGGGTTCAGTACTAAATCCTTATATTATTTTAAAATTATTGATATTGATTTTAGCCATTCAAGCACTAGCACATATGGCAAAGCGGCTTTTACCATCACGCCACGCCATGTTTTTATCTGCTTTAGCATCAGGATTTATATCCAGTACAGCCACGATTGCAAGCCTTGGAATAGAAGTTCGTCAGGGTCGTGCAGATGCAAAAGAAAATGCTGGAGCTGCGCTTATATCCTGTGTCGCAACAGTCGTACAGCTTCTTATTATCGTTGCAGGCGTAAGTTTTAGTTGGCTTAAAATTTTATTATTCCCATCTATTATTGCCATGATAGTTTTAATTATTCCTGGAATATGGTTGATGAGAAAAACTCGATCCGAAGAGAAAGCTAAGTTAACGGATACACCGATGTTTAGTTTAAAAGAGGCGGGTATCATTGTAGTGACACTTACTATTATTCAAGTACTTGTTTATGGTTTAAGTTTATGGCTGGGTGACGCCGGTCTTATTGCAGGAACCGTACTGAGTTCTATGTTTGAGGTGCATGCAGCAATGGCTGCCGTAGTCATGCAAGGGAACCCAACTAACCCTATTTTATTGCTCGCCTTATTATTGGGTTTAGCGACACATGCAGTTTCTAAATCAATTAATGCGGCAATTACGGGTGGTTTTCAATACGCACTTGCTTTTGTTCCAATCCAAATTATTCACATGACTGTTTTAATTATCTTGATATATACTATGACGAATAATTAAAAAAACTCAATGAGTAAGGCTCATTCACCCACTTTAGAAACCGATTTTCGGTCTTGTTGATGGTATAAAAGAATTATAAAAATGACAAGTCATACAAGTTGATAGCTACGACCGATAGTTTCGATTTAAACAAGAGATGCTATACAAAAAAGCCAGGTAACCTGAGTTACCTGGCTTTTTTGCATCTATAGCTTTTATCTAAAAGATAGCTTAAGGCTGAGGTAATAAATAACATATATATTGATATATGAATAAAAGTTGATTACTATTGTTGCCTAAATTTAATACCCTTAGTAGCAGTGTTGCATAGGCCAGTTTTTATCAATGCTATATCGCTTCCACACCTTATAATCGAGATTGAGATGAAAATATATAATAAAAAAACGGCACTGGCTTTGGGCCTCTGTGGCGTATTTGCGACATTACCTGCTGTGGCTGCATTGCAGAGTTTTGAGGTAGAGAATAACAATGATGTTAAATGCGGCTATAAAAATGATAACGGGAAGGTTGTTGTAGCTGCAAAATATTATAGTTGTGGTGATTTTTCAGAAGGTATGGCTCGTGTCTCATTAATGAAAATGGGTAAGGTCAAAGGTTATGATGGCGCTGAGGATTACGAAGACTATTTATACATGCAAGGCTATATCAATGAGGCTGGCAAACTAGTCATACCGGTTGAACATCAAGCACCGCTTTTTTATGGCGTGATTATTGACTATCGTGACTTTAAAGAAGGCTTAGTCGCCGTCTACAAAAACGGTAAATACGGTTATATGAATAAAACCGGTAAAATGGTCATACCCTATACTTACCAAACGGCAGGCGATTTCAGTGACGGTAGAGTGGTCGTCAGTAAAAACGATAAGTATGGCGTCATTGATAAAACTGGTAAGACCATCGTGCCTTTTAAATTCAACTGGTTAGATGATTACTATGAAGGTTTGGCTATGTATAGCACTTCAATGCAGGGTGATGATGAGGGTAAGATTGGCTTCGTTGATAGATCTGGCAATATAGCAATTCCTGCTAAATGGAATGAAGCCATGGAGTTCTCCGAAGGGCTGGCTGCTGTAAAAGTTGGAGGATATAACAACGGCAAATGGGGTGTTATAGATAAGACTGGCAAGGTAATTGTACCGCCTAAATACGATATGGCTTATATTGAGCCAATGGGAGACTCGCCAGACGTCGATGGTGGGCGCTATGAAGATGGAAAGCTAGATGTTTATAATTTGAACACTAAAGGCGCTAATGCCTATAACGATGGTTATGACAGTATCACGCGATATACCTTAGATCGCCAAGGTAAGGTACTCTCTAAAAAGACTTATGCAGATTGGAATGAAATGGACGAAGAGCGTTATCCGCAAAACTATCAGTGATTCTATAAAGGTTTGTAGAACCATCTAATCTAAATTAAGAGAAAACTTATTATGTTAAAAAAAACGAGTCTAATGTTCGCGGCATCTTTAGTTATTTTGGGTCTATCCTCTACTTCCAATGCAGCACCTAAAACGAAATACGGTGTGACAGTGGTTGAATGTGAATTTGATTATGAGGATGAAGAGTTTTGTACCGATAGCCGCTTAAAAAGCTACGCAAAGGTGATAAAAGAGCGCAAGCCTAACTTTGATGGTAATAAGATTATTTATGTCTTTGAGACTAATGCCACAGGTTATGTAAACAAGAAACCATATCGATTAGTTATTATTGATCCTGCTAAGAAGAAAGTCGTGCCTTTTAGCTATGCGTTATCAGCTGCAACTGACGGTGAAGGAAAGGCGATAGCCGTGAACAATAAAGGCGATACTATACAGTACGATTTCAACCTTAAATCCAACCGTTTTTGTTTCTCTGGCGATATTGATGCCTATAGAATGTCATCAAATTATATGAATGAACCTTTTTGCTTTAAATACGATAAGTCTGAACAAGGCTTGGTAAGAGAGTATTAGGTTCATTTTTATATACATCTTATAGATCAGAGGCTGTACGTCAAGTCAACCTTTGCATACTGCTAAATCTAAAAGTGATAGTTATAGGACTCTAGGAGTTTATAACTTTTACAACTCGAAAATTATCAATCATAATCTTAGAAATGACTGTTAGATATCAACCTAAAATTTCTAAGTATCCCTACTTAACAAGGACCGTTGCATTGAAACCTATTTATCTACCCTTAGTTTTTAGCCTTCTTGCCATATCAGGATGTAGTGACAAAAATAATGCTGAAGTGACGCCTTCATCAGTTAATGATAAAGAGACAGTCAGTACCGCTGAAGTCGAAAGTGATAAAAAAGAAGAAAAATGTGTTGTACCTGACGTAGAAGGTTATGACAAAGTCGGTTGTTTAAGAGATGGGCTTGCAGGGGTGATTAAGCAGAGTAACGATGAATATGATAAAACCAATAGAGTGGGCTATATCGATAAAGACGGACAATTGATTATTCCATTTGAGTTTGATGCGATAGTGGCAGGAGAGGGTGGGGAATCGTTAGAGTTTAATGATTTTTCAGAAGGCTTGGCTGCTGTCAATAAAAACGATAAATATGGTTTTATTGACACCAAAGGCAAAGTTGTTATAGAGCCAAAGTACGAGTGGGCAAGTAATTTCTCCAGCGGACTCGCTATTGTCAGTGTTGAAGGTCTCTATGGTGCTATTGATAAACAGGGTAAAACCGTTATCCCGTTTGAATACCAAGCTTTAGCTGATTTCCATGATGGATTCGCCACAGCAGCTCGTCCACCTAAGAACCCGGAAGATTATGAAAGTAAATATGGACTGATTAATAAACAAAATGAGGTGGTCATACCCTTTAT
Source organism: Psychrobacter sp. UBA6291 (assembly GCF_002439405.1). Lineage (NCBI taxonomy): Bacteria > Pseudomonadati > Pseudomonadota > Gammaproteobacteria > Moraxellales > Moraxellaceae > Psychrobacter > Psychrobacter sp. UBA6291. Next base: position 3,669 of record NZ_DJUD01000038.1, read on the forward strand.
GTATGAAAGTATGGGCAACTTAAGTGAGTCGCTCATCGCCGTTAAGAAAGACGGTAAATGGGGTTATGTTGATACAAAAAATAAAGCGATTATTCCGATAAACTTAGCATATGAAACGGTCAGTGATTTCTCAGATGGCTTGGCTGCTGTCTTTAATTACGAAGAAAACAGTGACAACCTTAAATACGGATACATTGATAAGACAGGTAAGCTTGTAATACCAATGCAGTTTACTAAAGTTTATTGGGATGATAGTGAAGGTCTAATAGATTTTAATAACGGTATTGCTGTCGTTAATGATAAAGAGGGTCAAACCTTCTGCATTGATAAAAAGGGTAAGGAAACACAATGTCCAGATGGTAGAGGTGATGTTGATAACCAACTTACTGACGAGGCTGAAGCCTTAGAGGAAGAAGCCTTAGAGGCGAAGAGTAATGGAGCGCCGCAATTCATCGCCATAACCGATTATATTGCCTTAAAGCCTAATGAGAATTGGACGTGGGATAAACTAGCGGCAATACCTGAAGTGGAAAAATGGCAAGAAAAAATCCCAGTCAAAAATGACGATTCTGGAGCCTCAAACTATTCTATTAGTGCCGATTTAAGTGATACCGGTTGGATGGCAGCTTATGGTAGTCAAAATCAGCCAAATATTATCGTCATATCATCAGATCAAAGTGCATTAGAAAGCGAACACCTTGAAGGAGTTTATCATGCTAGTGATCTTTTTAATCAAAAAGACCTAAGTCTTATTCCCTCTAATTGTAATGTTGATTCAATCTTTAGTCAGAAGTTCTATAAGTGGCAAAAGAAAGGATTTCAACCTTTTTATATTTACGATGTCACTATGCTTAATACTTCGAGTGCGCGAGCAGAACTTGGTATAGCAAGAAGCTTAGAAGAGTTTTTTAAACCTGAAAACGAGAATCTAAACTTAGAAGTACGAAGCATAGATGCGAATGATGATGAAGTTACTTGTACCTTTAAGCAATGAGATCTTATAAATGAGCGGTACTCTAACTTCTAAAAGTATAATTAATAAACCAAAGGATTGAAAAATGACTCTTAATCTTAAACTAGCTATCGCGACTATCACTGCTGTGACATTATTGTCAGGCTGCGCTGAAAGCCAGACCTTTGGCCAAGGGGTAAACACCGTGCTCAATAGTACGGTACAAGATATCCAAACGGCTCTGATGGGCACCAGCAATACTACTAACACTACTAAAGGCTCTACCGATCAATTAACCAATCATAGCACTGATTGGACGCCCTATCTGCGTTCAATGCAAGCTGGATGTAAGATACCTGATTTAGGGCAGATACCAAATCAGTATCGATCGTCGATTGGATCTATACAGAGACAAGGTGATCCAAATCGTGAAGGTGAAGATGTGACCATGACTTATAATTTAGTGAATGCCACTGCTTTTGGTTATTCATTACAAAAGATTGAGCAACTGCAAGGCTATGAGTGGGGGCATGTTCGTCTCTACTTTAAAGATAGTAGCTTCACCGCGTTACGCTCACAGTTTAAACCGCCACAAAATGGCAGTTACGATAAGCTCGAGAGAAGCGATGCTAGTGGCTATCAATTTGGGAGTGAAATGGGTGCAGTAGTAATGACGTTTGATATGCAAAATCGTAGTATAACCTGCGCTTATTAGGCACAGTATTTGCCACTTGAGCCTCTTAGTATCTTTGAGAGCGCTGTTTTAAATGAGAGAGAGTCTGAGACGTTCAAGTAAAGAATATTATTTAAACAATGATTTGTAGTAAGACTTTGATCAATACTAATTGAGAAATAATTATGAATAAATACCTACTGGCATCACTATTTTTGGTACCGACGTTAAGCGTTGCGAGTAATTTTTCTGAAGTTTTTGATACACGCCCAGTGATACCAACCGTCGAAAAAATGCGTAACAATACTTGGACGTGGAAAAACTTTGCTAATTTGCCAAATATGGGAAAATTAGAACGGGATAGCGAAAATAAAAATCGTTATACAATGACGCAAACTATTCGTGAAGATAACCCACAAACTACGATTACTTTTTACGGTAGCAAAGAGCGTCCAGAAGTTGCCGTAATAGAATCTCGTACATGGGGAGCGGGCAATACCCAGAGCTCAAAATTCGTTAGACTGGATAAACTAAAAGGTAATATGCCATTAAAAAGTAACTGTAATTTTAAAGATGTCTCTACTAGCGACAGAGATGATGACGTTGAAACAGGAGCATCAGTAGACTTTCAACAAGCTTATATGATGCCAAAAAATATCGCCTCGCTCTCTCCTGCTAAAAATGACTTATATTTAGCTAGCTCACAGATTGAGAGCTATGTGGTAACAAGCACATTTCAAACCCAAGGTTACACTATGTCTATAGTCACTCCTGAAAAAAATAAATTGGGTCAGTTTATTAATAAATATGGCTGGGATACCAATAGCAAAGGCAAAAAGATAACTTGTAATGTAAGTTAATTAATCCCAATGAATGTCGAAACCTTGTATGTATTGAGGTTAAAAAAGCCAGGCAACCCAAGCTGCCTGGCTTTAAAATTTGAACGACTTATCTATGATTATGTTCCCGCCATACAGCATGCTCACATACCTCACAGCACCAACTGTCTTTTGAGCGCATATATGGAATGTCTGCTGGTATTTGTAAGGGACAAACATAGCCGCAGTACTCACAAAGCACATCATCTAAATAAGCAAAACACTCACCGATTGTCTCGAACAGTACTTGTGGGCTTATTTTATACTTCTCACAGACGGTCTCTATATGAGCAATATAGTCACTTTCGTTATCATATGCCCAGTAATCTTCACAGATTCTTAGATCTCGCGCATTCTGCGTCATATTAGGCTGAAGTTTTACACTCATCACATTCTCCTTAGTAGCCGACATAGCCAGACTGCGGTAGTAGCTCATAAAGCTCGCTCTGAAGCTGACAACGCATATCTTCAATCACATAGTCAAGATTCGCATCCAAGCGCTTCTGTACCCATACCCGCATCGCCATATCGTTATTAAAGCAGTGCTTCACTTCCAAGAAGCGTGCTAGGTTATAACCCGATGAAATATATAACTCACGCATCAGTACATTAGCAATCTCATTCGCATCTGCACTGATTGCGCCATCAGGTTTAAACTTAGCAAACAGCTCTTCATAATTGATAATTGTCATTGTGACGTCTCCTTGTCAGTTTGTGCATTAGAGCTATTTGTATTTGCTGCGCTGGTTAGCTTTTCCTTACTCGCCAGTAGCAAGTTATCCATCGCTGAGCCATCCTGACGGGTGATATCAGGCACATAGCGGCTATACACCCGAAACAGCATCTCAGTACTACTGTGACCCATCTGCCGGGCTATCCACTCAGGGTTCTCACCAGCAGCGAGCCAAAGTGTCGCTGCCGTATGCCGAGTTTGATAAGCCCGCCGATGTTTAAGACCGAGCAGGGCAAGCGTGGGTTTCCATACCCGCCGGTTCACATTACGGTACTCCATTGGATTGCCTTGTGAGTTGCAAAATACAAACTCTGACTTACCATAGGTACGTGCCTTCTGCTCTAGTAGGGCGTCATAGACCAACTGCGACATCGCAATATCACGTTGTGAACCCAACGTCTTAGTCGGACCCATCTCACCGTTTACTAACGCACCACGGATACTGATCTCACGCCGATCAAAGTTAATGCAGTCCCACTTAAGCCCATCAATCTCACTGGTACGCATCCCGGTAAAAAAGCGAATGGTGTAGTAGGGCTTATAATCCGCACGGACATGTTTTAAAATCAGCCATACCTCACTCAATGTAAACGGATTTACATCCGGACGAGCTTGCTTAAGATTCTTAATATTTTTATAAGGCATCTCAAACTCATGGCGATCTGATGCTTCTTCTAGTATCATACGAAGAAGTATCATGATCTGGTTGATCCGTGCTACTGACAGACTTGACTGACCATCTTTACCGTAACGAACTTTGGCGAGAGAGCTACGGAAGGTCAGCAAGTCTGGTTTTTTTATGGCATGCACTGCTTTACCACCAAACTCAGGTAATAAATACTTATCTAGAATAATCTGTGTCTTTTGCCGATAGCTTGGCCGCCATTCAATCTTCTTCTCCTCATACCAAATCTCTGAAAACTGCCTAAAGGTAGGATTGCGACTGATACAAGCTTCCGCTCTATCAGCCAGTGCTGTCATCTCTTTTAAACGGGTACTCTTCGGAAAGTAGGCGCCATAGTCGAAGATGCCTAGGGTGATTTCTGCTTCCATTTTTTTTGCTACTAAAGCCAGCTTTTTAACGTTTGCTGGAGTATCAGGGAAGTTTGTTGTCTCACGGCAACGAATATTCATATATGTGAAATCTATGAATAGCTTGCCACGCCTTGCTCTTACTGATGCCATTGTTAATCTCCTTGTTCAAATAAAACTTACTGTAAAGCCATACCATTGATCGCACTCATAACAGGTTTGCACATATCCTCTTCGATACGCTCCCATACATATAAAATCTTGCGACCGCCAAAAGGGCGTATGTAATGGATATTCTCAATTAGGACAGTGTCCTTCATTTGATTGCGAATAGTGCGTGCGTCGTATTTGATACGATCCGCGAGTTCTTGAGTAGTGAGATAAGTCTGTGACATAATAGTTCTCCATGTGAAATAAATTTACTATTAGTGAATGATTAGTTATCACTAATGAGTACATATTATCTATAAATATTATCACTTGCAAGTACTTTTTTATCACTTTAGGGATTTTATATATGATTAAGCTCAATTTACCTGTTTTATTTGCACAAAGAGGCATCCGTGTAGCTGATGCTGACAGGATGTCTAAACTAGGAAGGTCTACTTTGTATCGAATGTACAATAATGAAGTCACTAGAATAGACTTTGATTCATTAAATGAGCTTTGTAAGCTTTTAGATTGCACACCCGGCGATATTATCCTCTATGAAGAAGATGAAGTTTGTGAGGAAGAGAGTTCAAAAGAAAGTTAGAATGCTTACTAGGATGGTTGTTCGAAGTGTCTTGAAAAATCATTAAGCTTAGCGCCGATACATATTTTACTCGGTCTAATTACTTTTAAATGTTAGGTTGTGGTCATCACTGTTTAAGCGACAATTAATTTTGAATGTTATAAATATGAAATAGATTTCGGAAAATTTAGGCCTCTAAAAAACACGTTTTTTGCTGAATTGAGGTTGGGTTCAAAAATCAGCATAGTGCCAAATTCACTAGGTTAGGTGTCATGATGGTTTTTGAACCAAAAATAGCTAGGTTGTGGTCAGATACGTATACGCAGTTTTAGGGCAGGGCACGGTTTGGGCACCAAATGGGCACCGCACCGAAAATGAGCTTTTTGACTGAGTAGATAAGCTTAACTATATTCAAAAATATATCTCGAGAATTTCTCTACAACCCCCGAAAATTGGACAAAAAAAAGCCTCACTGTTAAGTGAGGCTTTTTAAGTATTTGGAGCGGGAAAAGAGATTCGAACTCTCGACCCCAACCTTGGCAAGGTTATGCTCTACCACTGAGCTATTCCCGCTAATTATCAATTAACTATCGTCAGTTGATGATGGCGTATTATACGCAGTTTTATTTATCTGTCAACACCTATCACGAAAAAAAGTAAAAGTTAGCAAAACGGGCATGTCATCTAGCCATAATTTTATGTTATAACAGTTTATTATAATATGTATTCCAAAAGCTTTGTATGGAAGAAATAAGCTGGTGTGCATTTTATAAGAAATTCCATTTTTATTGATAGTTATCAATACTTATAATCTTAAGCATTAAGGATAAAAAATGAGTCAACAATATACCATCGCGGATTATTTATTCGATCGTATCGCTGAAGCGGGTGCGACTGAAATCTTTGGCGTGCCCGGTGATTTTAATTTAACGTTTTTAGATAATATTATTGCGTCTGATAAGTTGCGCTGGGTCGGCAATACCAATGAGCTAAATGCTGGCTATGCTGCTGATGGCTACGCACGTGAGCGTGGTTTTGCTGCTATGGTGACGACTTTTGGCGTGGGTGAGCTGTCAGCGATTAATGCTACCGCGGGCTCTTTTGCCGAGTACGCACCCGTGCTGCACGTGGTCGGTGCGCCAAGTACCGCCCTGCAAGATTCAAAACGCCGGATTCACCATACTTTAGGTGATGGGGTGTTTAATCATTTTATTAAAATGGTTGAACCGGTCACCGTCGCGCGAGCGCAAATCACACCTGATAACGCGGCCTCTGAGATTGATCGTGTGATTCGAGTTATTCTGAAAAAGCATCGTCCCGGTTATTTGTTGTTATCACCAGATGTGGCAAAAATGCCGATTTATCCGCCAACGACCAAGCTTGATGACAGCCAAGAAGATATCACCAGCCAAGCCGCGTTGGCAGACTTTAAGCAAGCACTCATAGAGTTTTTACCTAATAAAACCACCACACTGATGGCAGATTTGATGGTGCATCGTTTGGGGTTGCAAAACCAGCTAAAGGCTTTAATTGCTGATACCGATATTCCTTATACGACGTTATCATGGGGCAAAACCTTGCTTGATGAAAACAGTGAGCGTTGGGCAGGTACTTATGCAGGCGTGGCATCACGTCCTGTGGTTAAAGATGCGGTAGAAAATTGCGAATGCTTAATTAAAATTGGCGTGCAATATACCGACACAACCACCGCAGGTTTTAGCCAAAATATTGATGAAAAAGTTGTGGTTGATTTGCATTATGAGCGGGCATCTATCAGCGGTCAAAACTTTGCACCGATTGCGCTCAAAGATGCGCTGCAAACCCTGCATGAAGTCATGACCTCAGGCGTTAATATCGTACCGAAGCAGTTTTGCAAAGAGATGCAGCCGCATGAGCAAAACGGCAAGGATGACGAGCCGATTCGCCAAGATGACTTGTGGCATATCATCGCCGATGCGCTTGATGATAAAAACCTCGTATTTTCTGACCAAGGCACGGCGTATTTTGGTATCAGTGATGTGCGGCTGCCAGAAGGGGTGACGTCTTATGGGCAACCGATGTGGGGCTCAATCGGCTATACCTTGCCAGCGAGTTTGGGTGGCGCTATTGCCTCACCGCATAAGCGTAGTATCTTATTGATTGGTGACGGCTCGGCTTTATTAACCATTCAAGAAATCGCGGTAATGATTAAAGAGCGCATCAATCCGGTTATTGTCCTGATTAATAACGATGGCTATACCGTTGAGCGAGCGATTCATGGTGAAAATCAGCGCTATAATGACATTCCTAAGTGCGACTGGCAAATGATGCCAAAAGCCTTTGGCGCGACAGAAGAAAACAGCTTAATCCTTAAAGCAGAAACCGCTGGCGAACTAAAAGCAGCGCTCCAGAAAGCAGCGGCCACCAAAGATAAACTGGTGATGTTAGAAGTGATGACAGATAAACACGATATCCCGCCATTATTGGCTGATATCAGTGCTGCCCTTAAACCAAAATAGCCTAAGTAATATAATTTTATAATTTGCATGAGTATTTATCATTTACCATTAATAATGATTAAGCATTTATAAAAACACTGAGCACTTATAAAACAGAAAAGTCCTATTTGGCATTATGCTAAGTAGGGCTTTTTTGATGATGAAAAGGCAGGTTATTAATTTGCTTTCTAATATTCTTAGACTAAGGTTTATAGCGACGCTAAAAGCCTTTATGATTGAACAAATAAAGAGCCAATAGTGAATATTTTCTATAGGAATTGCAGGCGTACGACGCTTAACACAAACTACCGTTAGGATTCTATGTTATACAATAGAGTAGGCTTTTATAGATTGGGTTTTTAAAGTTAGACAGTTAAGAAAACTACAATAAGACTGTTTAATTTAGAGCATTTCAATTTGAAGCTTTTGCAACAAGTACGCTAGAAAAGCTAAAGGACACACTTACATAATAATGATTAAAAATAGGGCTTAAAAAAGATGGATACCTTAAATATCCTGTATTTCGTAGGAGCAGTTTTAATTTTTGCCAGTATCATGGCAAGTACCTTGTCGGCGCGTTTGGGCGTGCCGCTATTATTGTTGTTTTTAGTCGTGGGCATGCTCGCCGGTGAAGAAGGTATCTTGGGTATTGAGTTCTCTCAATATGGTCTTGCTAACTTTGTCGGGCAGGCGGCGCTGGCTTGTATTTTGTTAGATGGTGGACTGCGCACCTCCTTTAAATCTTTTCGAGTGGGGCTAAGACCTGCTATTACTCTTGCCACGTGGGGAGTGCTGGCAACGGTCATGATACTGGGCGTCTTTGTCACGTGGCTACTCGATGTCGATTGGCGCTTTGGGCTATTGATGGCAGCTATTGTCGGTTCGACCGATGCGGCAGCGGTATTTTCATTGCTGCGTAATGGCGGGGTTAAACTTAACGACCGCGTACAAGCGACGTTGGAGCTTGAATCTGGTGCCAACGATCCACTAGCCATTTTATTAGTCACCGGATTGATTGCGCTAAATGTCGACCTTGAGGGACAAACGGTACTGGGCTTTATAGGCTTGCTATTACAGCAGCTGAGCTTTGGCCTCGGTATGGGTTTATTATTCGGTTACTTATTGGCAAGGCTGTTACCGAAGATACATTTGGCAGAAGGCATGTATGCCATTTTGATATTGTCGGCGGGCTTGGCAGTGTTTGCGGCGACCAATTTAATCGGTGGTAGTGGGTTTTTGGCGGTTTATCTGGCTGGCGTGCTGATAGGCAACCATAAAGTGCGCTCAACCGAGCATGTCATGCGCGTGATGGACAGCTTTGCGTGGCTATCGCAAGCCGTCTTATTTGTGGTGCTGGGTCTATTGGTGACGCCATCAAACGTCATTAACGTTTGGTATTACTCGGTTGCGATTGCCGCCTTTATGATTTTAATTGCTCGTCCTATCGCCGTTTACAGCAGCGTAAAACCCTTTAAGTTTAAAGACCGAGAAATCGGTTTTATTTCTTGGGTTGGCTTGCGCGGTGCCGTACCGATTACCCTTGCTATTTTGCCCGTAATGGCGGGTATTGACGGCGCCTTTATGCTGTTTGATATTGCCTTTGGCGTAGTAGTTTTATCCTTGATTTTGCAAGGCACAACCATTCCCTTTATGGCGGATTTATTTAAAGTACGCATTCCCAATAACAAAGACCCCGAAGAGAAGCATGAGGTTTGGGTATCGGACAAGGCAAGTATTACTTTATATCAGTTTCAAGTAAAGTCTGGGGCGTTTGCGATTGGACGTCATCCAAAAAGCATTTCTAACCACGTTAACCCTGATGAAATTAGTGTGTTTGCCTTGGTACGCGGTCAGCAGATTGTCATTGTCGACGAAGACACTAAGCTGAAATTTGGTGATAGCGTGTGGTATGCGATGCGCGGCAATCATGCCAGCCAAATTGCGCGGATTTTTAATGACACCACCTTAGACCGCAAAGCTATCGATGATTTTTATGGCGATTGGCTCCTATCACCGAGTGTTAAGCTGGGCGATTTGCCGTTTTTTACTGGTGTCATGACCTCTGAATCTTTGGTCGATAAGCTTAAGTCCAAACCAGAAGATAACGAAAAAAATATGTGGCAGCAAACGGTTGCTGAATACGTCAAAGGTAACCTAGATATGGCGCCGGTATCGGGCGATACAGTGGCGATTAATGATGAATGGTCACTGGTCATCAAAGAAGTCGATGATAAAGGCAAACTTAGAACGATTGGTTTAAAACGTGAAGAGCTACCAAAAGCAGGGTAGCTGTTTATCGTTATTTTTTGCCATGACTGTTTATCGTTATCCTTTATTATTATCCATTAAATGCTTGTCACTCTATAAAAGCTCAGTCATTTGCTGCAAAAAATCAGCGACGTGCTTATGCAGATTTTCTCGATAGGCCCAATGATGCTTGACCTCGTAGCTTGCCTCATTGGGCAATAGTATTTTCATCATTCCTTTTTCTTCATAGCGCTTGGCCAAATCATTTGGCAAGTAGCCGACGTGATGACCCGCCAAGATCAGCTGTGCAGTCGCCTCCATATGGTAAGTGGTGGCGCTTAACGTTTTTGGACGAACGTGGTTGATACTTAGGTCGGTAATATAACCCCGTTTTATCCATGGATAATTTTGTTCCAAATCCTCAAAGGTTAAACCGGCTGATTTATCAAATAACTGATGCTCGCGTCCGCAGCAGACGACTTGCTTTTCGATAAATGCTGGCTGGAAGGTTAGTAGGGGCGGGAAGCTGCCAAAATATCCCACGCCAATATCACTTTCATTGCTAAGTAACTTATCAAGCATACTCTCAGGGCTTTGCACATCGATAGAAAAGTGAATAAGCGGATTGTCGCGATAGCTCGCAGCTAAGCATTGACGCAAGACATCATAAAAAAATGTCGGCATTTGATCGATAAGACATAATCGAATATGACCGCCGCGTACTGAATCTAGCTGCCGAATATAGTGTAGTTGATGTTGAAAGCTGGCCACTGCCTCATTAAAGCTTAAGCACGCCTCGTAAACTGCTGCGCCGTCTTCGGTGAGCTTAAAACCCGCGCGCCCGCGATGACAAAGCGTCATACCCAAACGATCTTCTAAATGGGTTAAATGACCGCTGATGACAGACGGGGTGACATTTAAGCGTGACTGCGCGGCGGTCACGCCTTGGCATTCTACGATGGCCATAAAGCTGCGCAAGGTCTTGATATCAATTTTTATCAATTCATCTAGCATTAAAGGTCATGTTCCCATATCTATTATCTTAATCTGTCTTAACCAGATTTTTTATAAAACTTCTACAAATAACGAATAAATCAAAGTTACTACGAAAAACCAGAAGTTTACTTCTGAATTTTACCATGGTCTCGCCTCTGATATTTAGGTATTGTCAGAGCTATAGAAAAAACGGCATAGACAAAAAGTAATATAGATAAAAAGTAATATAGACAAATTGTCTGTTTTGACCAATCGATACAAGGATGTAAGTGATGAAATTTAACCAACCACTAAGTGGCAACGACATGCCAAGATTTGGCGGCTTCGCTTCTATGATGCGCCTACCAACCCAAGCCGATGCTGAAGGGCTAGATGTAGCATTCGTTGGGGTGCCTTTAGATATTGGCGCCTCAAACCGTAGCGGTGCAAGATTGGGTCCGAGACAGATTCGCGATGAATCACGCATGATTCGCCCTTATAATGTCGCCACTCGTGCCGCGCCTTTTGAATCTTTACAAGTCGCTGACATTGGCGATGTGCCTATCAATACTTTCAACCTGCTAAAAAGTGTCGATATTATTGAGAAATTCTATACCGATAAAATCCTTAGCCATGGCGCTATTCCTTTAACGTTAGGCGGTGATCATACGATTGCCTTGCCTATTTTGCGCGCGCTCGCCAAAAAATATGGCCCTGTTGGGATGGTACATATCGATGCCCATGCCGATATTAATGATGAGATGTTTGGCGAGCAAATCGCCCATGGTACGCCGTTCCGCCGAGCTGTCGAAGAGAACCTTATCGATGGCAATCGCGTCGTTCAGATTGGTCTGCGTGGCACGGGTTATAGCGCCGAAGAGTTTGATTGGTCAACCGAGCAAGGCTTTCGCGTCGTGCCTGCTGAGGAGTGCTGGTATAAATCATTGACACCACTCATGGCAGAAGTGCGCGAAAAATTAGGCGACGGCCCTGTCTATTTAAGTTTCGATATCGATGGCATCGATCCGGCGTTTGCACCCGGTACGGGCACCGCTGAAATTGGCGGCCTAACGTCAACGCAAGGTATCGAAATCATTCGCGGTATGCGCGGACTTGACGTAGTTGGTGGCGATTTAGTAGAAGTGTCACCGCCGTATGACCCGTTTGGTAACACCTCGGTACTAGCTGCGAACCTGCTATTTGAGATGCTATGTATCCTACCGGGTGTGCGCTATGACGATAAGGTCAAAGCCATTTATTAAGCACAATTTATACACTTAAACTGCCTTTTATAAGGAATTAAAGGGCAGTTTGGGTTTAGCTTGGATTTGTTACTGAACGACTTATTTAATTGCTATTGAATTTTTTAGGATGATTAACTCATGACGCATTCTCTACAAACGCCTTCTTCATTGCCAAATTCCGCGCCAACTGCCTCATCTTTGACTTGCGGTGAGCTACTTGTCCAATGGTTAGAATATTACGGGGTGGAGACAGTATTTGGTATTCCGGGCGTGCATACGGTCGAGCTATATCGTGGCCTGCCGAATACCAATATTCGCCACGTGACGCCACGTCACGAGCAAGGTGCTGGCTTTATGGCCGATGGTTATTATCGCGCGTCTGGCAAAGTGGGGGTTTGTTTTATCATCACTGGTCCCGGCATGACTAATATCATGACGGCGATGGCGCAAGCGTTAGCGGATTCTATACCGATGCTGGTGATATCTAGTGTCAATAAAGTGCAGCATACCGGCAGCGGTGAAGGGCACTTGCATGAATTGCATGACCAGCAAGGTATGGTCAGTAAGGTGGCGCTTATGAGTAAAACTATCTGGCAGCCTGAGTCATTACCCAAAGTCATCGCCGAAGCTTTTGCATTATTTAATGGCGCGCGTCCGGGACCGGTGCATATCCAGCTGCCCATTGATGTGATTACCGCCGATGCCAGTCATGTCGCCAAGCCGCCTAAACTAAATAAGCTAGATACTTCTCTCAACAGCCAATCTGCTAATAATATTTTGGCGCAACCACAAGCAAACAAACCACTTCCTCATCCTGCGCAATTGGATTTGATTGTTGAGCAGCTTACAAGCGCAAAAAATCCAGTATTGCTCTATGGCGGTGGCTGCGTTGATGTTAATCATGACGCACAAAAATTGGCAGAACTTATCGATGCGCCGACATTTTTGACCATCAATGCCAAAGGTTTACTGCCGCCTGCTCATCCGCTGAGTTTGGGTAGCAATCAGTCATTGGACGCTGGTCGCGCTGTCATTAGCGAGGCGGATTTGGTATTGGCGATTGGTACTGAGCTTGGTGAGACTGATTATGACGTCTTCTTTAATGGTGGGTTCCAAATCAATGGCACCTTGATTCGTATCGATTGCGATGCTCAGCAATTACAGCGTCCTTTTAGAGCAGATATTGCCGTATTGTCGGATGCGCAAATGGCTATCAGCGGTTTATGTACGCGCTTAGAGAATCAACCGCTGAATCATCAAGCAGCACCGCTAGTAGCAAAGGTAAAGCAAGCGTTGATAGAAGAAATGACGCCAGATTTTGCTGGTCAAAACGCACTGCTACAGCTGATTCGAGATAAGGTGGAAGACGTTATCTTCGTTGGCGATTCAACCCAGCCTGTTTATAGCGGCAATCTTGGCTTTGAAGCTTTAGCTACGCGTCGATGGTTTAACTCATCGACGGGCTTTGGCACCTTAGGTTATGGTTTGCCCGCCGCGATTGGTGCCATGATTGGCTCAAAAGCACCCGTTATTAGCCTGATTGGTGATGGCGGTATCCAATTTACCATTGCCGAATTAATCTGTGCCGCTGAGCTTGAGCTACCATTAATTGTGCTGTTATGGAACAACCAAGGTTACGGTGAGATTCGCCGCTATATGCAAGAGGGCGGCTTGCCATTGATTGGAGTCAATATAAAAACCCCGAACTTTGAGCGGTTAGCCGCAGGATTTAGCGCCGGTTATCGTCGAATCACAGATAAGCAGCAGCTATTAGATGCCTTGCAAGAGGATATTAAAGGCAAACAACCAATTATTTATGAAGTCGATGAAGCCGATGCATTTCTTCTTGAAATGGGTAAAGGTTTTACCTGCTTTAGCTAAAGCATAATTGCTACTAAAAATAACTTATAAAACGTTATCTAACTATTTGCGCAATGCGCTCAATCTATGGACAGAGTGAGCCGCGAAAGAAAAAATTTGCGCTCGACGCCTATCAAGGAGGATTGAATGACGAACTATATCGATAAATCCCAGCAGCCAATCTTAGGCAACAATATCATTGTTTCAGGCACACCAGAAGGACTACATTGGCGCGCCTCCATGTGGAAGTTTTTGCTATTTTCAGCACTGGGTATTGCGCTGTTTATTATTCCGTTCCAAAAATCTTACTCAA
>NZ_DJUD01000056.1:0-9490 GCF_002439405.1 Psychrobacter sp. UBA6291
TTATTTAACTGTTTGCAACCCTGCTAACTGGGCATGCCAAACAATGCATCTAAGGCCTTAATAAAATCAAAGGGAATGTCCCACGTCACCAGTCCATAGCGGGCACTGTTTGTTGGTTTGTCATGCATTGTCTCACTGGCTATTGAGTCGCCGCCACTCAGTACATTCGCCTCTTTTGCTTTAGTCACCAACTGAGAGGTTGGATCATATACGCCTCGTAAAAAGACATACTCCACCGCGCCCAAATACTTAGCTTCATTGCCTACATAATCAGCAATTCGCATCGACAAAAACCGATGCAATGCCACTTGATAAATGGCTGCTTGCAACCAATACCCTGCTTTGGACATCGCTTGCTTGAGCGTAGCTTCGTTATAATCGCTTAGGCTATTTCCTAAAAAGTTACTTTTATAATCGACGACATAATACTTGCCAGCATGCTCATACACCAAATCGATTTCACCACGTAAATAACGATATAAATGCGCTTTGTTTTGCGGGACAAGATTAACATGTTTGTCGGTTTCATTAGGCAGGTACTGCTGAAAGAGTCTATTAATATCTTGTGCTTTAAAACGCTCTGACAGTCCCATATTGAACTCTAATTCAGCGAACCTCTGACTTGCATCGATAGAGCGTAACGGCTGATCAGACGCTAATAGCGGCGTATGTAGCACCTCTTCAATCCAGCCAATGAGAGCTGCATGCTTGCTAGCATCTATCGAGTCCGAATCCAATGAATCAGTATTTAATGAAGAACTATCGCCTTGCTCTTGCTTCTTCGCTTGTAATCGACGGCTTTGGGTTTCAGCACTGCTATACACCAACGGCAGCTGATAGCTACTAATAGCTCTATCGATAACCTGAGACCACTGGGATTTATTATTAAAATCAATTTTTTCAAATATCTCATGCAAAAATGTACCCGCATTGGCACCTTTCACAAAGGTAAAACGAATATCATCCTCTAACTTGGGACTTGCCTGATCGACTTGCGCGGCAGCGTCATGACTATCTGATGCATGACCACCCAGTGACGGTGAAACTGACGTTTCGGTGATATTGATATCAATATCAATATCAATATCTATCGCATCATCAATACGCTCATCCATCACAGCCATTGTCTGCGTTGACTCATCTAGCTGACGGGCTAAGGCGGTAAAACTGGTCTTAGCCCAACCGTAAAAGTAATTGATTTTCATAACTTCTGAAAAATCATCATACTCAATAGGTTCGGTTTTGGGCGTAATAAAATCGGGCGATCCACTTTCTGTTAATTTGCCTGCTTTAGCAGCAGCACAGTTATCATTATAGAACTCATTGACCTTATGCCCTCTAATCATACCTATGGTGCCTTTGAGTCTATCTGGCAATTCAAATTTTGGCTCTGGTGACTCAAACCAATAGAACACCGGCTTTAATTCAAACCCTGTTTTGTTGTGGGGATCTCGCAGTACCACATAAAGCTGTTCACTGGCGCGCGTAAAGGCCACATAACCAAGCCGGCGCAGCTCCTCGAAGCCCTCCTGCGTTTCAATATCGGTATAGTAACCCTTTGTGGTCGCAGAGCCTTGTACAGGAGAGAATCGGCGCTGATTGCCTGTCGATTGCTGCGCCAACGCTGACTGACTTTGTTGAGTAGCATCTTGTTGGGTAGGGTTTTGTTGCGCGTTGTAGAGATACAACCCATAGTCTTCTTTATTACCTGACTTCCTACTGGCATCACCCATACCCAGCACATAGACAATAGGAAACTCTAACCCTTTTGATTTATGAATGGTCATTAGCTGCACGCCAGATTCTGTCGGTAACGGATACTGCTTGGCCCAATCGCTGCTAGGCGCGCTATCTATGTTTTGTCTAAACCAGGCCAGCAGCTCGTACTCACCCATGCCGATACCATACTGCGCTAATATATCCATTACATGACGCAAATCCATAATATGACGATCGCCTTCTGGATGCGCTGCTAATGCTTGCCAAACGCCTTGCGGCTGCACAGGGCTTTGATCTAACAAGTAATGCATGGCCGATAATACGCCAAAGTGCTGCCAACGCTGGGCACCTTCTTTTAAATAGCTAATAAAGTCTTGATAGCTTTTCTTATTGTCGATGGCTTTTATATTAGCGCTATTTAAATCTACAGCTCCTGCCTCATGGTCAATCATCATGGCTTTAATGTCTTTGATACTCAGGCCATATAAATGACTGGTCAGCACCCGATTAATCATATCATGACGATACGGGTATAGCATGGCACTTAGCAGCGCTGCCACATCCTCTGCCATAATGGTTTCAAATATACTCACATCACTGGTGGTCAAGGTTGGCACACCAAGCTTGACAAGCTCATCTTCTACTTGTTTTAAATCTTTTTTGGCACGTGCCAGCACACCGATATCGCTCGGCTGAATCGGCTTGCCTTTTAATGTCTGACCACTGCTGAGTAAGGTCGCAATATGACGCGCTGCGATCTCGAACTCATCATACTCAAGCTCCTTGTCCTTATCATAAGGCAAGTGCAACACACTCACTGGCTGAGCAGAAAGTACGTCATTTACCAAGTCGCTATTTAGTATGTTTGAATCATTAAACCAAGACAGCTGATTTTCTTGCTTTTCAGCTTTAATGTGCTGGTAATAAATACCACTACCTAACTGTGCCAGCCTATTCTCTTGAGTCACTGGCGCAGGCATACCGAACCAACAGTTTAGGGCATTAATCACACTGGCGTTTGAACGACGATTAACATCGAGCGTCCAAAGGCTGCTTTTTTCAAACTGGGCTTTCATATAATTGTAGTTGGCGACATCACCGCCGCGAAACCCATAAATGGCCTGCTTAGGATCGCCTACCAACAACAAAAAATCATGGTTGGTTTTATTAGTAGCCTGTTTGTCATTGGCCAACGGTTTACGTTTATTTGTTGGCAAATAGATGCTTTCAATCATAGTGGCTTGCTCGCCATTGATATCCTGCGACTCATCAATCAATGCCACGGGATAATGATGACGAATATAACGTGCCAGCTTCTCTCCTTGCCGACCCGTTAATGCTTGGTTTAAACGCACCATCTGCAAGCTAAAGGTGGTTTCACCGCGCTCTTCTAATATAACCGGTAGCCTGTCACGTACCGCCAACACGATATGGCGATTGAGATTGGCTAAAATAGTAATAACGTATTCATCGAGCTTTTTGCTTTCTTCAATATACCGTTTAAAGTCACGAACCACCTGCAACTCATTAAATATCAAATTAACTCTTTCACCATCTTTTGGCTTGTAGAACTGTTTGCCTATATCATCAGTTTTCTGAAACGCTTCAATTAACTTTCCAGTATAAGTTTTTTTGTCTGATATGAACTTATAAGCGGCGGGACCAGACTCTTCTAACACTTGAACGATTTTCGGCCAAGACTCTCTGTTATTCTGCAACTGTCCTTTGGGAACTTCATAGTATTCGCCATCAGGCTTAAAGAAAGCATCAAGCTCATCGCTGCGCTCAATGATACTATGGATAAGCCGCTCGTAACCCTCAAAAGAAAAATCACTGCTCACAACTTCATCAATTGGCGCAGAAATAAAATTCAGCGACCGAGTTACATAGTTTTTATGATCGCCCACCGCCGTCAGCTTACCTTGCTGATCCATCAATGCATACAATTTAGGTTGCTCGTGATACAGCCTACTTTGAAACTGACGCAGCTCATCATGAACAATACTGTCCGTCACTTGCTCAATGCTGCTGTCTTCAATAATAGCCATCCCTTGCTGATGACCGGTCTCGCTACTGTATTCCTTCAACCATTTTTGCGCCAAGCTATCAAGGGTTCCGACAAACAGCTTGTCCAAGGTGGTTAATACAAGCGCCGTGCGTCGAATGGCTTCTGTCATAGGATAACTGTATACATGATCAAGCAAGTAGCCGACCAGATGCAGATTGATAGGGTCTTGCATGATGTCATCTAAGCGCGCATATTTAGCCTGAGCGACTAACCAGTCCTCACGATCTTTTTTTGCTTGTGCACGCTTTTCAGCAGCAGCTTTTTTGTCATGAACGTTGTTATAAACAAAGTCTTGATTTAGTTCATCTGCATCTATTTCAGCGTTTGAATCCGTATTTGAGCTATTGACTGCTTGCTTATCACTATCAGGTGTCACCTGTAATATATGTGGATACAAACTCTCTTTATTAGCGCGGTCAGCACTCAGGCTATTCACCCATTGCAGCAGCTGATAGAAATCCACCAAACGATCATGAATGCGCTGACGCATCTCAGCAGCCGCAGCGCGAGTAAAGGTCGTCGCAATGATTTGCTCTGGCGCACGCCGTGCCTCAATCAACAGACGCAGTACAATGCCAGTTAGTGTCCACGTTTTACCAGTACCAGCTGACGCTTCGATAAGATGCCGACCCGTCAATGCAACATCAACCGCTGGTATCACATCCACCTTATTCTTAGGCTTAATCATATCGTGATTCGCAACCTCACTGTCAGTCATAGCCTGATATTTATCAAATGAATGAGGCTGGGTAGAAATGTCCATCATGTGAGTGGTGGCGGTAAATTCTGTCATAGGGGCGTACACTTTTTATTATCAATTAAACCAAAGGGCAAAAAACGAACCGTTTTAAACAGTTTTAAGTAACCAGCTAGCCTGCTAACTATCTAGACCAACTAGCGCTGTGAACATCGGCTCATACAGTGGCTGTGCTAACGTCGTTAATGCTGCTGATAAGGCTTTAAACGCGTCTTGATCACGCAGTACATATTGCCAAATGGCATGCTGCGAGCAGGTATCATATACCGTGTCTACGTGATAGTTAGGTCTTAGCCAATCTAAGAAGTCTGCGCGTTTTGGCCAATAGCTGCCAATCTCATCTTCACTCTCTGCCGCTTTTGCGCACTTATCAAGATAACTGAGTGCATATTCTGGCAATAAGGTAATCGGCACTTGACCGACTAGCTTGCCAAATATCGCCCACTTTATCAGCTCGGTCACGGCATCTTCATACACAATAGGGCTTAACTTAAATGTGATTACATCTTTATATTTACCAACTTGCGAGTTGGATTTGTTAAAGCGCCAAATACTCACGCCATCATCTACTGCGACTTGCTCAGCAGTGGTACGTCTGGCAACTTGCCAATACAGATGCGACAACCAAAACTTGATTAAATGCTTGGGGCTAGCAGAATTGGGCAGTATGTTTAACCACTGCTTGGGCGATTGCTCGGCATAGGACACGCTAGCCTGTAGATTAGAGGGATGGTGATTGGCATCTATCGATACTGATGTAGGAACTGATATTGGTACTGAACCTTTTATTTTAACTATTTTAGGCAATAGCTTCGGTAGTGGCGCATTATCAGCATGGTTCAACACAGTCGCTAACTCTAGCTGAACGGGATGCTCGGTGGTTGGGGTCAGTAGCTGCAAACCACCTATCTCGCTTGCCTCTAATATCTGGGCATCATCCAAGCCATTAGCAACTAGCTGTTCTTTAAATTCCTGACATTGCTGCTGCAGTTTTTGTTTTTGATTGGGCAAGGTCGTTTGGCGCGCCACACCTGCTGGCATGATTTTTTGATACATCAAGATTGGACTGTCTTGCGTGGCGGTGCTGTCGGTACTATTATTTGCTGCATCGCTCGCCAGCTCGTTAATCAGATACTCTTTTATCTGATAAGTCGTTAGATTGTCTAGGAATAGTGGCTCTTGATGTGCCATCGCTTCCTCACCCTGCACCACATGCACCTTTTGAGTACGCAAAAATGCCTTGGCAGGATGGCGCACTTGATAGGCCAATACCCCTTCAACGTCTATCTCTCCAATATTAAATACAGTTTCGGAAAGTGCCTTTTTAGTAAGGTCATTAACCTCACCAGAATCATTGAATACAGCTGTTGCGTCTAGTGACAACATCTCAGCTATTACATCTAAGGTTTGATTGTCTACTTGTCCTAACTGACCTAGAGATTGACCAAGCAGCTGAGCAATTGATTCGTACTGTGCTTTGGTAGGCAAGCTAACCAGTTCTGCATGCTCACTAAATGCTCTACCCTTTAAGGTATTAAACACTGCTTGCCAAAGCGGCGCCGGAGGAAACTGACGTTTTTGCGCAAGCTTGGTTCTGCGCATGGCTGTATTCAAAAGAACATCTAACTCATCTGCATTATCAATAAGTCTGTTGTCTTGAATATCATTTTCAGTGTGGATAGCTGTGCTTTCATTCAAATTGAGCTTAGGAGTGTCAGACGCTTGCTCACAAACATCTGCGTCTTCAATGTCTGTTTCAAACAAACTCTCATGAAACGGCAGTGCCGGATGCTCAGTCAGCAGCCACTGTTTAATCAATTTAGGTAAATAACGCTTAAGGCTCTCGGTGGTAGAATCAACATTCTCAGGTAATGTGTCTAACGCTTCAAGCGAGTTGACCTGCCACTGCACCTCACCTTGCAAAAATTGTAATAGCTCACTAACTGGGTTGGCTGGCAGGTGCTCGTGGGTATCCAACAGACTTTGACCGTTATAAAATATCCAGCAAGCACTGCGCGCACACAGCAAGGCATCTAAAAATGCACCATTATCATCATCTTCACTGACTCTATCACCGCGGCGGGCATTGGTGGCTTTCATCAAATCATAGCGATTATCAAGATCACGCCCAGGAAATTCAGACAGATCCATATTGAGCATCACCACCAAATCAAAAGGCACATTTCTGAGCGCCCCAAATCGACCAAAGGTAATCACCCCAGTCGGCTCGGCACTGACCTGCTGACTCTCAAGCTCTGCTTCAATACTGTCCAGCATAAAATTCAGCTTTAATGGCAACTGCTCAACGCCTGCCAGCCTTTGCTCTACTTCTTTTTTGTTAGCATTACTGACACTATCGCTACTGGCGTACTGTCTATAGTGACGATTGGCCCTCAGGCTTGATTTAAAGCCATTCATAGCGTTATAGATGGCGCGCATCGTACGCGTTTGATCGACATCACTAAAGTAGCGATGAATGACTTGTTTCTCAATCTGATCAAGCCAATCTTCCGCTTTTAGTTTTTGTGTATGATCATCACGGCGCGCGGTCAAACCGGCATAAATACGACAAAGCGCTTCAATAATTATCGCATCATTTAGGCTCACTTGCGGCAGCGGCAAACTCATCTCCGGCAAGGCAGTGCTTGGCCAATCTTCCTGTGCCAAAGGATATAAGCAATCGCTTAAACTGGCCTCTGGCATCACCAGACCCAAGGTTAATCTATCTAGCGCTTGAGCAAAGGTAAATCGGTAGTCATAGTCGTTGCTATCTAGGCTTTGTTTAAGATGCCATTCATCAAAGCCGCGGATAAAGCCTGCCTCGATCAGCAAATCACAACCACGGCTCATCTGGTCATGGGTTAAGCCAAAACTTTCATACAGCGGTGGCAGCATCAGCCAGTCCAAAACTTCTGCCGCTTCAAAGCGGGCACTATGACTGCCTAACAGCTTATAAAAACCAATAATAGCTTCCCATAGCTGACGAATATCCGCATCGACAACGCCAGTCACCTTTGCTGGCAGGGTTAAACCGTCTTGACCTTTACCGCTGACGAAAATAGAGCTGATCAGCGCATGGTGACGCTCAACATCGGGTAGCAACACGACAATATCGGATATATGGCGTTTTTTCTCACCAATTTCTAATGGCTCATTCAACCAGCGCCCAATCATAATACGCAGTACTTCAAGTTGACGCTGCAAACTATGGCATGAATGAATACTTAGGCTATTGTCTTGCGCAGACATGGCCCAAAAACGCTCCTTCTCAAAGCGTTTATTCTCTAACGCTTCATCGTCATACCACGCCGTCTCTTTCTCGTCTTGATTAGAGCCCGTCTCTAGTTGTTTACTGACTGCTTGCGAGACTTTGGCCGCGGTCGCTTGCTGGGTAGACTGCTCATCTAGCATCAACACATCATTTTGTAAACGTCTTAATAAGCTTGGGCTCTCTTGCAGCTGTTGCGCACTCTCATCAAAATTAATACTGAACTCGTCGCTCAAGTCATCATTGCTATCATCGCCCTCATTAAAGATGTCCTGCCACTCGACGAGTGCATCTTGGTATTGCTCATTACCCGATAAATTTGCGAGCATAGCAAAGGTATCACGCGACTGTTTGCCTAAACGCGACAGCAAACTGTGCCCATAATCGCGCAGAAACACGCTTTCAGGGTTAATAATCTGCTGACGCTGTAGCCACGACTTATCAACAATATCTGCCCAAAACAGCTTAGATGGGTTGTAGTGCAACAGCGTGATATCCATGTATTGTGACAAGCGCTGTAAAAAGTCGAGCTCTGTTTGTGGCAACTGCTGAATGGTAAAAATACGCAGAACTTTTGGCAGTTGAGCACGCTCATTCGCCTTGTTTTCTTTTAAGGCTGACCAAAAGGTATCTTCAAGTGCCACACGGTGCTGATGCACATCGGCAAACAAATGCGACCATAAGAAACGCTGGGCGACCTCTAACTCTACATAGTGCGCCACCAACCATTCAGGGGTGCCACGTGCATACTTATCGAAGCGCAAGGATAGTGCATCCTTATCCGCTATCAGCGCATCTACATTAAGCGGCTTATTGTGTGACCATAGATCTAACCAGTCTTCACGATGGGTTAAATAGCGGTTAAACACCCTCGCCAAATCACTTGCCAGCTGCCAAATACGCGCATCTTGTTGTGCCTTATCCTGTTGAACTTCTTCTTGTGGCTCATCAATCAAAGACGCCAGCAACGGATGAACGGGGTGTTTTTCAGCAGCGACAATCGCCTCTTGATAGTAAGTCAGATAGCCAAACAATCGCCACTGCATTACCGTTGGTGACAACACTGCCACCTCAGGCACATTCAACGTTGACGCTTCAGGGTTTTGCTCTAGTAAATAGGCATTGTGGCGGCTCAACACATCCTGCATCAATGTCCACTGATACTGACCCCAAAACGTCGTCGTCACTAAGGTGCTGATACCCGCTTGGCTTGCAATAGACTTATCTAGCCAATCACCAAGTACCATTGACGGCACAATGACCACAAACTCTTCAAAAATGGGTTGGTTTTTGGACTTATAAGCTTCCAATAACTGCTCAACCAAAAGCTCAGTACGGTGGGACTGAATGATTTTAAACATAAATGAGGTAATCTATTTGAATGAATAAAGCTGGAATAGTAAAAATTGAGTATTAAAAACAACACGACGAGCGTGTAAATTTTACGGCAAAGCTGATGATAGCGTATGGTTTCATACTTTTTATGAAGAAGAAACGTGGTAGGCAACACTCATCAATCTATCAAAACCGCGAAAGAGGACTCCATCCGATCTAGGGTGGAGGTGAATTTCGCATATCCTGCTCTTTTTTACACAGATACCTCATTAAAATCATACCAAACCCACTGAGTTATTGATACAATAATTAAGTATTAAGATACCCCACTCTCAACTTCGAA
>NZ_DJUD01000032.1:0-7530 GCF_002439405.1 Psychrobacter sp. UBA6291
GAATGTTCAACACGCCCTAATAGTCATAAAAAAAAGACGCAGCTTATAAAGTTGCGTCTTTTATTTTAAAACTTATGCTAACTTAAGCGTGCTTTTTTTCAAAGGCGATCATAAAGTCAACCAACTGCTGCACCCAATCTAGTGACACCGCATTATAAATACTGGCGCGCATACCGCCGACATCGCGGTGACCTTTTAGATTCATGAGGCCTGCTGCTTCCGATTCTTCTAAAAACACTTTATCAAGGCTACTGTCGGCTAACGTAAACGGCACATTCATGATAGAGCGATATTTGGGGTCAACTGGATTGCTATAAAAGCTGCTGTCATCAATCGTTTTATACAGTAAATCCGCTTTTTGCTGGTTGATTTCACCGATAGCAGCAACGCCGCCCTGCTCCTCTAACCAATCAAATACCAACCCTGCTAAATACCAAGAATACGTCGCTGGCGTGTTTGACATTGACTCTTTTTCAGCCTGATGTTCATAGTTCATCAGCAGCGGGCACCACTCACTCGCTTTGCCTAATAAATCTTCACGGATAATGACAATAATTAATCCTGCTGGCCCAATATTTTTTTGCGCACCCGCGTAAATCATGCCGAATTTAGACACGTCAATTGGCTGTGACAAAATGCAAGAAGACATATCGGCGATAATTGGCGCATCGACTTGTGGCGGCTCAAATATTTGTACACCATGAATGGTTTCATTGGCGCAGTAGTGAAAGTACGCCGCATCTTTACTCAGGTTCCAGTCGCTTTGGGCTGGCACGTCGGTAAAATTACTGTCTTTACCCGTTGCCACCACATTAACCTCGCCCAAACCCAGTTTGCCATAGCGCTGTGCTTCTTTGACCGCTTTACCAGACCAAGTACCTGTCGTTAGATAGTCGGCGCGGCCACCATTTAACAGATTTAATGGAATCGCTGAAAACTGTAAGCTGGCACCGCCTTGTAAAAATAGCACTTTATAGTTATCTGGAATGTCCATGAGCGAGCGCAACTTGGCTTCCGCTTTTTCAGTAATCGCGATGTATTCTTTACTACGGTGACTCACTTCCATGACCGACATACCGCGTCCCTGCCAATCAAGCAACTCTTCTTGAGCGCGTGATAAGACGGCGTTCGGTATGGTGGCAGGTCCCGCTGAAAAATTGGGTACACGGTTAGGAGCGGCTTTAGTGGTCATAATCATTATCCTAAATATGATGAGATCATCGTGGTTATTAAAGGTTAAAGGTGAAGGTTATCGTTATTTTTTAATCTCTGTCGTAGTAGTCGTAATAATAGTAAGTGGCAAGCCTTTAATTCTACTTTGATAACTGCTCCCAAAGCTGACGTTTAAGTTTGCTATCTTTAAGCATCTCATCGAGTGTGGGCACAGTCGTAAAGTTCGGATGCTCAAGGCCGTCAGGTAATACGGTCAATGCCGCCACTTTTATCTCTTCGCGACGACCAATCTTAAACACATATCCTGCAAGGCTGGCATTGGCAAGCTCAGCGGTATCCATACCTTCACAAATAGGAAATGAGGTCGTCTCACAACTGATGGATAGCGCTTGGGTGACATTTTGCCAAAGCTTTTGGCTGTCATTATTGAGGGCTTGGATATCAACCAAAATTACCCAATCGCCATAGCGACCACCTTGTAAATCAAAGGGTGCTACCTTCTTGAAAATATCGTCTTTAAAGTTATTCTCTTTAGAACTGCTATCTTCAAAGCTTACAGCATTATTTACATTATCAATCGCAGATTGCTGAACGACCGTATTTGCAAGTGAGGTAACGGCGGGCTTGGAGATATCAGGGGCAGTCGAGTCAAAATGATAGGTGACGGGGCTTTGTGGGTCAGAATGACTTAAACCTGTCTCATTCGCATCATCGTAATAATGGTTAATAGACTCATCATCTACCATATCGGCTATGGCATTAATATTTGGGGATGCAATATGAGAAGATTTATTATTCGAAAATTCAACGCTTGGCTGTTCAGTACTCGTTGTAGAAGCAGTAGAATGAGATGTAATCCTAGCGTTAGCTGTAACCGCATCAGGTAAGGCAGGCGCAGAAATATCAGCGATACTCAATGTTCCAGAGCTCGGCTGCACCCACTGATTGATACCCATTATCGCTAAAATCTGGCGCTGCTGCATACGATGCTGCAATACAATTAGCGGGTCTTGGATATCACTCATGCTTATTTACTATCCTACTCATCTAAAATGGATTTACAGGCTTTTATTGTCAATTAATCTGCTCAAAAAAGCTGCCGAACGCCTAACCAATGGTGGGCAAGCAAGGTCAAACAATCATACTCATCTTGACTGACTATCGTATCGTGTAACATCACTGTATGCAACGTGCTCAGCCATTGCCGGTAATCATTGTAATCATAAGGCTTATTATTAACAACATTATAATCTATTTGAGCGTCGCCCTGTTGCCTCTGTAGATAATTATCAGCACCTTTGGCTTTAAGACTAGATGATTGACTTGTAGACGCTATAAAAATAGGCACTGCTGCTATTAATGCTAATAGTTGGACACTATTTAAACTTTGCGCAGTCAATAACAACCATTGCAAATTTGCCTCACTAGCGGCTGCTAAATCAATATCAATCAAACGTGCATGACGGCGTAAATCTACAAGATAATGAGCAATGCTAGCACTATTATAGCTGAGCACTGAGCTACGTAATTCGCTATCTAGTGCGGATATTATCTGCCCTTTGGCATCCTTTGATAAGCGATAAGCCAATACAGTAAGCACGGTTTTTGCGGCAACATCAAGACCATCAAACACCTGCCCTGATGGGTCAAGCTGAGCATAAATATCATCCGTGCCGGCATGCAATACTTGCTGCCATTGATAGTATGGATATTGAGAGTGAAGATGCGACTGAACCTGTTTATCGTTTAATACAGTAGATAATACGGGTAGTAACTGCTGCAGCTGTAGCGCCTGCCATAACGCTAAAATCGAAGGCGAGCGACAATGGGTATCTTCTAAAGGATTTAATAATGATTGAGGCTTATTAATAGAATCATCGTTATCTATATTATCAGCAAATTTTTGGCTTAAATCAGCCGTTAGGGAATTTTCAAATAGCTCAATGATACCTCGCTGATAACGCAATAGCATTGACCGACACTTTTTTTGCTGCACGTAATGTTGATGATCTTGATTACGATGATTGGCTTCATATTTTAAGCGCAACTCATCGATAGCGTTTTCTGATAAATTATGCTGGCGTAGTTGCTTTAGCGCCAATGCAATCAAAGCACTGTCTACGCGCCGATCAAGATTTGCCACTACCGCTAATAATTTATGATCGAGTGTATGCGGTAAAACTCGCGTGTTATCTATATCGACTTTAGTTTCAGCAGAAAATCTCTTATCCTCATCAAGCCCAAGCCAGATTTCAGTTAAATTATACGTTGCTGTTGTTGACAGCACATAACCCTGATGACAAAGCAGCACAGCTTCAATCAGAGCTTGCGCTCCGAGCGGATGATAACTGTGATTGAGCACATACTGCGGTAGCGATACCTTTTGTATATCTTCGATACCAATCAAGGTATCTGATGGCAAATCACTATCAGGTTTAGCTTGCCACGGCTTAAGTAGCTGATGAGTACCGATATCTTCTGCTTGCACCTGCAAACGCCCATTAATAACAACATCTTGCTCTACAACAAATTCAAGCCCACTGTCGCTCTGCAATTCATTATTTATCTCACTAGTAGAATAGGTTGCGATTTCTTTTTCGATAGCAGCTTTATGAATAGTATTTTTTTGAATAGTATTTTTTTGAATGGCATCTTCGTCAATAACATCATTGAATGTATTATTAATATTTTTATCAGTGAATTTATTTTCACTTAGGCTATTTGTTACTATCACGCCCCAATCACCCAAGCGGCGCTGCTCATAAATTTCTTTTATCTTTTGCTGATTGAGACGTTTTTCTTTAGCCACTTGCACGGCGAAATCATGATAAGCGTTGGCATTGATAGCACTCATACGCTCAGCCAAACTTGGATGCGTGGCAAACCATGATACGTCACCCAAATCAGCACCACTACTGGCAAAAAAGAAATGACTTAATCCATTGATATCGGCGATGCCAGTTAAGCGCGAACCAAGCGCATCTTGATGAATGGCCTTTAAGGTTTCCATAATAGCCGGCGAACGTGTCAGCTGCACACTGGTCGCATCAGCAAGCAACTCGCGCTCACGGTTAAAGCTGTGTTTAATCAGCTGCGCACTGGCCATACTAGAAAAGCTCAAACCATGAATTAATAATGTCCAAATATTGCGCGGTGCTTGATTATCAAACTTATTATTATGTTGTAGCCATCTTGACTGACCCTTAGCTGAAGATTGCTGGCTTTGCGACTGGTTTTGCCAGTAGGCTACCCATTCGCTATGAGTGGTAAAGTTGGCTGTCTGCGCTTCAGTGCGACGCGCATGGCTATCGATTGCTTTTTGCGGTAAAGGGTTGCTTTGATTGACCGCACTATTAATAAAAGAGCCATCAAAATAGTTTTGCTGAGTGGTTTGATGACTGACTTTATAACCAGAACCAAAATCATTAATAGAATCACTCCAGTCATAGAGTAATTGCAAACCTGCTAGTACCACCATTAGCTGTAAATTAAACGTCGCATCGCCATGCAAGATATGACCATACTCATGCCCTATCAGCCCGTATAGCGCCTCATCAGATAGTTTATCGAGGGCGCCTTGGGTGACGACGAGCACCATATCTTGGCTATGGCGACCCGCCACAAAACCATTAATGCCTTGTTCTTCAGGTAGCACATATAAAATTGGCATTCGCAAACCTGAAGCAATGGCTAGCTGCTGGGCAATCTCATAATAACGCCGATAAACAGGCGGAAAATCCCGCTCATCACGCACGGCAATCTGGCGGGCACTAAAGCGAACTTTTGATACAGGCTGATGCTGATGGGCAACTCCTTGGCTATGCTCCCAAGCGTCTTGGCTTTGGTCGATAAATAAGCGCACTGCACCCACACGTTGAGCAATCGCCCGACCACCTGCTTTTAAGCGCCTATACTCTAAAAAACTACCAACGACAAAGCTACCGATTGTCCATACGACCACCAGTATTAATACCCAATGATAAATGCCACCGGTAAATAGCGTGAGCAGCAACGCCATGACACCAAGTGCTACAGCAATATGGGCAAAGACAATCAGAAAAAATAGTCCATAAAGCAACAAGCTGCGCTGAGTACGGCTACGCTGTGCACCAAAAAAATCCATCTATTTATTTACCTAACGCTAGCTAAACACATTTAACATTATTTGAGCATCAGCCCATATCGACGACAGGTGCTTGAGCAATTACCTTTCTATCTTCAAATACCAATGGGCTAAGTGGACGAAAGCCAAAGGTTGTGCTGACAAGATTATTAGGAAACACTTCGCGGTCATTGTTATAAAACATCACGCTATCATTATAATGCTGACGGGCAAAGCCAATCCTATTTTCGGTATTGGCGAGCTCATCCATCAGCTCTTTAATCATACTATCCGCTTTTAACTCAGGATAGGCTTCTACAACCGCTGAAAATTGCCCCAAGGCTTTTGACAACATACCCTCTGCTTTGGCAAACAACGCCATATGTTCAAGGGAGTCTGGCTGATGCTTAGTAGAATCTTGTAAGCTTTGGGCATGATTACGCGCATTAATCACACGGGTCAGCGTTTCTTCTTCATGGCTCAGATAACGCTTGGCGGTTTCGACCAAATTTGGAATCAGGTCATGACGGCGCTTTAGCTGCACATCGATTTGTGCAAAGCCATTTTTTGCTTGGTTGCGGGCACGTACCAGCTTATTAAATACTGACACCCCAAACACCACGATCAATACCGCCACTGCAATGAATAGCCAAACGAACATTTTCATTATCAGACTCCAAAAGGTTTTTTGTTCACAATGTTGTTATTAAAGGTTACTACATTGTATTTTAACCCATATATTTTGTTTAAAGTCTAAAATCAGACGAAATGCAGGCGAAAAAAAAGCCCTTTACGATGAAGGACTTATTATTAATATTTAATGACCAAGACTATAAAGAATAGCTATCATCAAATTTTAGGCAAAAAAAAGCGACTCCATCAGCACATCCTCGGCACACATTATAACTATTACCGTTGCTACCTTCCGGTCCTGGCGGGATTCATAGAACAATGTTGCGAGGCTACCAATGGAGCCACCAGTTGCAGATTATACAAGATTTTTTTATTATTACAACCCCCATTGTCAAACTGTTTGCTTTAGGCGATAAACAACCTTATCAGTACTACGTACAAGCGACGATGTAGCCAAATTTAAACAGCAACTTAACTGACAAAATACTCATAGCAAATTGTTGATTTTTTGCTATTTTAGTCAGGGTATGTTGCATAAAAAACAATACAAAAAATACTCATATAAGAATGAGTTTTCTGACCATATCCCTCATACAACTATCATGACCATTACTAGCACTAATTAGGAGATAACCATGAGAAACACTTGGATGAACAAAGCCGCACTTGCTACGGGTACCGCCGCCCTACTAACAGCGATGATAGGTAGCGCCCATGCAGAACCCACAGGCTACGATCAGCTGACTTTTCAGACAGAAGTCAAAGAGGAAGTCCAAAACGACGAAGTTCGCGCCACTATGTATAAAAAAGCGCAAGCATCAGATGCTAAAACGCTAGCGACCACGCTTAATACTTCGATCAATAACGCGATGAAAATCGCCAAACGCTACCCAAGCGTGACGGTTAGTACTGGCCAGCAGCGCACCTATCCGCGCTACGATAAAAACGACAAAATCATTGGTTGGACAGGACAAGCCAA
This sequence comes from Psychrobacter sp. UBA6291, assembly GCF_002439405.1. Lineage (NCBI taxonomy): Bacteria > Pseudomonadati > Pseudomonadota > Gammaproteobacteria > Moraxellales > Moraxellaceae > Psychrobacter > Psychrobacter sp. UBA6291. Next base: position 6,888 of record NZ_DJUD01000032.1, read on the forward strand.
CATCGACTTAAAGAGCACTGACTTTGCTGCCACCAGCCAACTGATTGCAGACTTACAGCAAACCTTAGTGATGGAAAACCTAAACTTTGGGGTTTCAGACGCTAAAAAAGATGCGCTAGAGCAAAAGCTTATGACCGATGCTTCTCGCGCTTTTCAGCAGCAGGCTAAAAACCTGACTCGTGCATGGGATGCGCGCGGTTATCGTGTCGTCACTGTCAATCTAAATACCGGCAGCAACTACCCTCGCCCTATGTATAGCGCGATGAATATGAAAGCTGAAGCGGCGGATGCCTCAGTACCAAGCCAAAGCTTTGAATCGGGCAACAGTACCATTTCAGTGACTGCGAATGGCACGATTGAGTTAACGAAATAAACGCAGAGGTAATGAGTTAAGCATTGACATACTCCCCCACTTTCGCCAAGCTCAAGCGGGGGATTCTAAAAGCATAAGCTCTTAGGCGACATTCTCACGAATATCACAAGTTTTCTGCTTCATCGGGCGACCTTTACCGCATCCTCCCTCCACAGACAACACGGCATGTCCTGCCGCAAGAATATTTTTAGCTGCATTCACATCAGCATTTGCTTTATGCCCGCATTGGACGCACTCAAACTTAGCTGGGGTTTGTCGATTTTCTTTAGC
>NZ_DJUD01000078.1:0-5107 GCF_002439405.1 Psychrobacter sp. UBA6291
ATACTTTTTGATACACCACCCATTTTTAATTAATATCTTTGCTAAGAGTAAACCCAGCTCAAATAATAGCCACATAGGAATCGCCAACAACAGCATTGATACACCATCAGGCGGTGTCACTACCGCGGCGATCCCAAAACAGCCGACTATGATATAACGACGCTTATCTTCTAAAATTTGAGTAGAAACGATTCCGGCCATTATCAGCAATAAGGTAACCACTGGAATCTCAAAAGTCAGTCCAAACACCATAAATAGCTTGAGGGCAAAGCTCAGATAACTGTCAATATCGGTCATTGGTATAACGTTCTGCGGAGCGAACATAATAAAAAATTTCAATACCCCTTTGAGTACGACAAAGTAGGAAAAAGCAACACCAGCATAAAATAGAAATATCGAAGATAGCAGTACAGGAATGGCAATTTTCTTCTCTTTTTTATATAAGCCGGAAGCTACAAATGACCAAATTTGATACAGGATATAAGGCATTGCTAAAAATGCGGCGACGAATATCGTTAAGCGAATGGGTGCCATAAAGTTTGACGTTATATCAGTGGCAATCATGGTCGAATTGATGGGTAACTGCGCCACTAATGGGTCTGATAAAAGATTATAAAGCTCGCGTGAAAATCCCACCAATACTAAGAATATAATTAAGACGACCACGCATATTCTTATTAAGTGCGTACGCAGCTCGATTAAATGTCCGGTAATAGGCATATCGCCAAGCGTACCTAACGTATCTCCAGACTCACTATTCTGTGTTGTATCTGTTGGCGCCTCAAACTCTATATCTGTTATTTTTTCTTGTCGACTTTTTTGCCGTTTAAATAGGCTCACTGATCCGCCTCCTGTTTAATGAACGAGGAGGTAGTATTCTGTTGATGGTCTTTATCATAAGGGGTGATTGACTGATGTGAAGCGTCTAGGCTTTGGTTCTGTGACTGCTCAAACTTTTGCATACTGCCACGCATTTCTGCTAATTCGCGCTTCATATCCGACTCGGTCTGACGGATTTTCGCAAGTTCATTTTGCATTTGTTGACGTGTTTCAGCTAGATCAAGCTCAGCTTCTATTTCAGATTGTAGAGTGGATACTGTACGGCGCAGTTTGGCATACCATTGCCCAGCGGTACGTGCGGCTTGCGGCAGTTTTTCTGGGCCCAATACGATTAAAGCAATGACGCCAAACAAGAGTAATTCGGAAAACCCAATATCAAACATAACAGTCACATATATTAATAGACTACTTAGTGCCGCTATTTATAAGCGGCGCGCTTCATACTTTAGGCTGGTCATCAGTGGAAATAGGGCTGATTTCCATATCATCAGCCTGATTACCTACACGCGTATTTAAATCATTACTTGCAGCTGGCGTACTATTTTCATGGCTAAGCACATGATTTTTGCGAGCATTCTCGGGTTCTTCATCTTTGACCGCTTCTTTAAAACCCTTCACCGCACCGCCTAAATCTTTACCTGCATTTTTAAGCTTGGCAGTACCAAATACGACCACCACTACGACCAATAAAATCAGCCAATGTGTAATAGAAAAGCTGCCCATAACGGTATCCTTATATTTTGTGATCTTGTTTAGACCAGTATGTGTCAGTGTGCTTTAGAACACTTTTTACCGTACCAGAATTATAGTTTCAAACGGCGCAATCGCAGCGCGTTAGCAATCACCGAGAATGACGACAAGCTCATCGCTGCCGCTGCTATCATCGGACTGAGCAGAAGCCCAAATATGGGATAGAGCACACCTGCGGCAATAGGAACACCAAGTGCATTGTAGATAAAGGCAAAAAACAGATTCTGTCTGATATTGCGCATGGTGGCGTGGCTAAGCTTATAAGCTTTGGCAATGCCCATTAAATCACCTTTTAGCAGGGTAATGCCCGCACTCTCCATCGCCACATCGGTACCGGTTCCCATAGCGATACCAACATTAGCTTGCGCTAGCGCTGGTGCGTCGTTGATACCATCACCCGCCATAGCGACCAATTTACCGCTGTCTTGCATTTCTTTGACGATACGGTTTTTATCCTCTGGTGAGACATCCGCATGAACTTCATCAATACCTAGTTTATTGGCGACTGCCTGCGCGGTTTTTTCGTTGTCACCGGTTAGCATCACAACTTTTAAACCTGCGTCATGAAGCAGTGAAATAGCCTCTTTAGTGCTTGGTTTAATAGGGTCAGCAACTGAAATAATACCAGCAGCTTTACCGTCTATAGCCACAAACATTGCCGTTTCACCGTCTTTTCTACGGACATCAGCTTTAGTGGACAGCTCATTATCAAAACTATTTAGGCTTTCCATAAGCTTAGAGTTACCAATAGCGACTTTCTTACCATCGACCACGGCTTGTACGCCTTCGCCAGTAGTCGAATTAAAGTCAGTAGCTTTAGGAATAATGAGTGATCTTTCTTGAGCTGCTCTAACGATAGCTTCTGCTAAAGGATGCTCGCTAGCGCTTTCTACTGAGGCTACCAATGCGAGGAACTCGTCTTCATCTTGACCTACCTGCGCATCAATTGCGGTAAGCTCGGGCTTACCAGCGGTCAGTGTTCCGGTCTTGTCGACGACAATGGTATCGACTTTTTCCATACTCTCTAACGCTTCAGCATTTTTGATGAGGACGCCGTTTTGCGCGCCTTTGCCGGTACCAACCATAATGGACATCGGCGTCGCTAGACCAAGGGCACAAGGACAAGCAATAATCAGTACCGCAATCGCGTTAACCAAAGCATAGGTCATAGCGGGCTCAGGGCCGAATATCGCCCAGACAATAAAGGTTATGATAGAGCTGACAATAACAATAGGTACGAACCAACCCGCCACTTGATCTACCAAGCGCTGGATAGGCGCGCGGCTACGCTGGGCTTCAGCAACCATTTGTACAATTTTAGATAATACTGAATCTGCTCCAACATTGACCGCTTCGACTAATAGCGTTCCGGTGCCATTTACCGTACCACCAGTCACTGTATCTCCTGCTACTTTTGATACAGGGATTGGCTCACCCGTCACCATTGATTCATCAACATTACTATTACCATCGATCACTGTACCATCTACGGGTAGTTTCTCACCTGGTTTAACCCGTAGCTTATCGCCAGTGACGACCTCATCAAGCGAGACTTCGACTTCTTCACCGTTTTCATCGACACGTCTTGCGGTTGGTGGTGCGAGCTCAAGCAAAGCTCTAATCGCACCTGAAGTTTGACTTCTAGCTTTGAGCTCTAATACTTGACCCAGTAGCACCAAGGTCACAATGACCGCTGCCGCTTCATAGTAGACTCCGACTTGACCAGAGGCATCTCTGAAACTGTCTGGGAAAATATCGGGGAAAAAGGTCGCGACAATACTAAAAATATAAGCAGCGCCTACGCCTATCGCAATCAAGGTAAACATATTTAGATTGCGGCTTTTTATAGACTGCCAGCCACGGACGAAAAACGGGGCGGCGCCCCAAAGCACTACAGGGGTCGCGAGCACTAACTCAGCCCATTGTAAGATCTTTGAAGAGATACCATACTGACTAAAATTAACTACGTTTAAGTCAAACATACCGCTCATCACATATATTAATAGCGGTACAGTCAACACGGTACATATCCAAAAACGACGAGTCATGTCGTCAAGCTCTGAGGTGTCCTCTTCACCGATAGTAAGCGTTTCGGGCTCAAGCGCCATACCACATATCGGACAACCGCTATTTCTAACGTCTCTCACTTCAGGATGCATAGGACAGGTATATACCGTGCCATCGTAATCAGCAGGTACTTTATCGTATTTACCGCCTTTAACAGATTTTACTCCGCTACTATCAGTATCCTTTCCATGACAACTGGCGTGACTATCATCTTTAGCAACTTCGTCTTCAGGTTTAAGAAACATGCCACATATTGGGCAGTCACTTTTTTCAACATCTCTTACTTCTGGATGCATAGGACAAATATAAATCGTGCCGTTATAATTTTCTGGTATCTTGTCGTACTTATTGCCTTCGACAGACTTTAACTCAGTACTATTATTAGCATCCGCTTTATGACAATGCGCATGACTGCCCTCATTACTGTTGGATTCAGCAACCTCGTCTTCAGGTTTAAGAAACATGCCGCATATCGGACAATCGCTCTTCTCAGTATCTCTAACCTCAGGATGCATCGGGCAGATATAAACCGTACCACTATAGTTTTCTGGCACTTTATCGTACTGACCACCTTTGATAGATTTTTCATCGGCAATATGTTTCATAAAATCACTCCTTGAAGACAATAAATATTGATAATAAGTACAACTCTTAAAGCACTATCATCAATCCTCGATTGCTATTCATCTAATCATTAATCTAAAAACCTCTAAAAAATAATTTCTATACTTTTCAATTGGAATTTAGTTTTTATCACGCAAATACTTGAGCAGTGCCATGATTGTTAGTACTAGTACTGCGAAAAATAGTAGGGTGAATAACAAACAGATAAGCATCATAACCCAGCCCATGCCATACATCATTGAGCCGTTCATCATGCCATGCATTGACCCATTCATTATGATTTCTCCTCAGTCTAAACTGTGATCACTCCAACTCATCAATAAGTGCTTGCATCTCACCGATTTCACGCTTTTGTGCTTCGATAATGTCATCAGCAAGCTGACGTACACGTGGATCTTCGATATCAGCACGCGAACTGGTCAAAATAGCAATCGAGTGATGCGGTATCATCGCCTGCATCCAATCCACTTGATCGACCGTTTGTTGTGATCTAACGCCCCATAAACCAAAGGCAAATAGCACGACACTAATCCCATAAACCATTAGATTGACCTTAGTCTTTTTATACATATTGGTCATAAAGGCGAGCATAATAATAGCCATCATAGCGCCCATATATAACGCCATATAAGCTCTGGTTTCGCTAAAATAAACGTGATCCCATTGATAAGTATTAAAATACATCATGATAAACATCACGACTGTCGATGTTAAAATCATGATTGTGAACTTTACATAAGGGTTCATTTGCTTCTGTTTATTATCCATATGGTTATTCATATTCTTGTCCTTAATTTAGTAAAAAACCCCAGTTCGGGATAAGCCA